>CAZXNY010000207.1:0-5314 GCA_964642205.1 uncultured Caulobacteraceae bacterium | reverse complement strand
GACGGAGGCGTATCAGCGGGCCGCAAGCTACGCCTCGGCGACTGGCGAAACGCTGGAAGAAGCCGCAAGGCTTTCGCTGATGGCGGAGTCGGCGCTGCAGATCGGGCGGATCGATCTTGCCTCGCCGGCGATTGCGCGCGCGCAGGAGATTTATGCGCAAGCGCCGGACGCGCCGCGCAAGAGCGTCGCACAATGCGCGAAGGCCGAAGCTTTGCTGCGCGAAGCGGAGAACCGCAACGACGAGGCGCGCGCGGCATGGACACGCGCGCGGACGCTCTACATCGAGACAAAGGACCGCAAGGAAGCCGCGGCTTGCGAGGCGCGTTTGCGGAAGCTCTGAACGAAAAATATGAGCGGCGGCGCGTGGGAGCGCCGCCGCTCGCCCCGGGCGATACGCGATCAGTTGCGGCTAGCGGATCCGCTGACTGATGCGCTGCCGTTGGCGCTGGCGCCGCCCCGGCTAACCGCCGCAGATCCGTTCACGTCTGCGTTGCTGCTTGCGGAAACCGATGGCGCCGCGTTCTGCGCGCGATCGGCCGCGTCGCGCGCTGCGTTGCGCGTGCGATTGACGGTGGAGCGCGCCGTGTTCGTCGCGCGATCATAGGTTGGCCGCGGATCGACGCTGACGCTGCCTTCACCGGCGGCTGAGCCGCCACCGCTGGCGCCGAGCGGGCCAGCGCTCAACGCGCCGCCAAGCGAGCCATTGCCGTCAACGCTGGCGCCGCGCGGTTGCGTGGCTTCGTGTTCGGCGGCACGCGCGGCGCGGCGGGCTTCGCGTGCGGCGCGGCGCGTTTCGTCACCGGCGCGACGAGCCGTGCGATCGACGATGCCGGTGTCGGCCGTCGCGTTGCCGAAACCGCTGGCTGAACCGGAAACCGAACCTGTTGCGCCGTTGATCGCGCCGCCGAGGTTGCCGCCCAAAGAACCGCCGCCGCCAATCAATTGCGCGGAAGCTGGGCCCGCAAAGACAAGAGTGGCGAACGCGGCCGTCGCGATCAGAAGTTTGGCTTTCATCTCGATGTCTCCTCTTTTTTCCGCAGCCGGACGGGCCGGCTTTGAAGAGACAACGAACGGGAACCGGCGCTTCTTCCGGCGAGATCGAAAAAAATCAGCGTGGGCCGATCAGGCCGTAACCATAGATGTCGTCGCGCCCGCGTGCGCCGAGGTCGCGCGCCTGCGTGCGCAATTGCGTGAGCGCGCTTTGCGCGTTGGCGCTGTTGGGCGCGTCAAGCAACGTCGCGATGCGCGCGGCGACCAGGGGCGCGGCGTACGACGTGCCACGCGCTTGGCCGTGCACGCCGAGCGCCGCGAAATCCACCTGCGCGCCGCGTCCCGCTTCGATCAGCACGCGGTCGCGCGCGTCGACGCCGGTGACGCCGACGACACCTGCGTAGGACGCGGGAAAGAGCGGCGCGGCGGCGGGCCCGTCATTGCCGACGGCGGCGACGATGAGGAACCCGCGCGCGATCATGCGCGCGACGACGCTCTCAATGACGCGGTTGCGCGGGCCAACGAGGCTAACGTTGATGACGGCGAGGTTCTCTTGCGCGAGCCAGCCGAGCGCGCGCGCCAAAGCCGAAGAGGCGCCGCCGGTTGGCGCGCCTCCGTAGATGTCCGCGGAATAGATTCGCGCGCCCGGCGCTGCGCTACTTATGAGATTTGCCATTGCTGCGCCGTGCGCGCCTGCAACGGGCGCGCTGCTGGCGAAGGCGCGTTGCGCCGCGACGTTGGGGCCAGCGCCGCTGTCGATCAGGCCGATACGCGGCCCGGCGCGCGCGCTCGCGGCTTGCGCAAACCAGGGCGCCGCGATGGCCGCGCCGCTTTCGTAGTGCAGATGGTCGAAATCATACGCGCCGCTTGGATCGGCTTGCCGCAGGCGGCGCAGCGCGCGTCGCGTCGAGAGGCCCGCCGGTGCGCGGAGCGTGACCAAGCTGACCTCGCCATCGAGCGGATCGGTGCGGACGATCTCGAAGCCTTGGGCGCGCGCCTCCCGGATAGCCGCTTCGCTCATGCCCAGCGCGAGGATCTGGCTGCGCACGATCGCCATGCCGGCGGGATCGGCTTCGAGCTCGCGGCGATGGGTGCGGAGCAGTTCCCGGACCTGGAGGTTGCGGACGTTTTGAAGCGGGCGCTCCAGGGCGCCGCCGACACGGTCCTGCGCCTGGCCCAGCGCCCCGCCGATCGCGGGAACATCCGGGACGGGCACGTCCGGCAGGGGCACGCCGATCTGGGCCTTCGCCAACGGGGATAGGGCGCAGGCCAGCATGAGGAGGGCGAAGACGCGCTTCATAGTGGCGGAACGTTTGACCCCTGCGTTTTCGTCCCGTCCATTATCGGGCGATTTTGCGTGGAAGAAACCGCGCGCCCCAGTCGTTACACCACCGAAGAATGACGAGCGCCGCCGACCAGACCCGCTCAGACATCGCCGCGATGCTGCCCAGACTGCGGCGGTTCGCGCGCGCCCTGACGGGTCAAGTCGCTGACGCGGACGACATCGTGCAGATTTCGGTGGAGCGGGCTTTGACGCGATTGGATCAATATCAGGCTGGCACGCGCCTCGATTCCTGGCTGTTCACCATCGTGCGCAACGCCTGGATCGATGAAGCCCGCGCACGGACGCGGCGCGGCAAGGTGTTCGCGCCGGCCGAGCTTGGCGAGCAGATCGGCCAGGACGGCGACGCGCACGCCAAACTCGAAGCGGACGATGTCTGGCGCGCGATGCGGAAATTGCCAGCTGAGCAGCGCGAGGCGGTGGCGCTCGTTTGCGTGGAGGGCTTGGCCTATCGCGAGGCCGCGGCGGCGCTGGGCGTGCCGATTGGCACGCTGACGAGCCGGCTGGCGCGCGGGCGCGAGGCGCTGCAGGGCATGTTGGGAGGCGCGGCATGAGCGTCAGCGAAGAAAGATTGATGGCGTTCGCCGATGGCGAGCTGAGCGGCGCCGAGCGCGCCGAGATCGAGGCCGCGCTCGCGAATGATGCTGCGTTGCGCGAAAGGCTCGCGGTGCATCGGCGCTTGCGGACGCGCCTCTCAGCTGCGTTTGACGGCGTGATGGATGAACCGGCGCCTGCGCGCTTGACTGCAGCGCTCTCGCCGCCGAGCGCGCCGGAGGTGGTGAGTTTGGCGGAGCGGCGCCGCGTGCGGTGGGCGGCGCGCGAGTGGGGCGCTATCGCCGCAAGCACGGTGCTGGGACTCGTGGTTGGCGTTGGCGTGATGAATGCGCGTGCGCCTCTGATTGCGGCGGATGGCGGCGGTCTGGTTGCGCGTGGCGCGCTGGCGCACGCGTTGGACACCCAGCTTGCGGCCGATGAAGCCGGCACGGTCCGGATTGGCCTCAGTTTTCGCGCGCGTGACGGCCGCTATTGCCGCACGTTTGATCTCACGCAAGGGGGCGCGGCGGGTTTGGCGTGCCGTGCGAACGAAGGATGGAACGTCGCGATGGCCGTTGCGAGCGCCGGCGGCGGCGAAGTGCGCCAAGCGGGCGCGCCAGCGGAAATTCTGACCGCGGTCGAAGGCATGATCGCCGGCGAACCTTTGGATGGAGCGGGCGAAGAACGCGCGCGCGCGGATCGGTGGCGGTGAGCGCCTGCGCTCGACGACTCAGAGGAGTGCAGCTGGGAGCGTGTGTTTGCGGACCTCAACGCGTGCCCCTTCAACAAGACGTGCGCGAGCTATTCCTCAGCGGGAACGCGCAAAGAGTGCTCGGATTGTAAGGAGCTGTCAGCGCGAGGAGATCGCAACGCGTATTCACATTGCCGAATGCGCGCGCGTCATCGAAGGCGCTGTCGATTGCGACAAGCGCGGGCGTGGCCGGCGCGCGTCCTGCTTCAATCAGGCTCGGAAGAGATGCTGCATCGTGTCGCGCTATGTTCTATTGCCGCGTCCAATATTCATCGAACGCCCGCCTCGGATGAGCGCTGACTCTGGTCGGATGCCCGAACACCAGGGTTGCGCCGCCGGTTTCATCGTAAGCGCGCCAATCTGGCGTGTGCGGATTGTTCGGGTTGCCCGTTGCGGCGAGCGCGACCCACGCGCTTGCGATCTCATCGGCAAGGCGCACGTTGTCGTCTTGCGGGCCGGAGAGCGCTAAGCGGATATCATGCATTGAGTAGGAATTGTCCGCCGCGTGCGTTGCACCGTAGCGGCCGCCGAACGCCGGGCTCGGCGCTTCCCATAGATACATCCACACCGGCGCGCCGCCTTGCGCGGCCTTGCGATTCGCGAGCGTCAGCGTGTTGCGGCGAAAGCCACGGTCGGTGACGATGCGCGCGTTGACGAGATAGGGCGTCACGCCGGGGTCGTCGTCGCGATACATCGCGATCACCTCGTCGGCGTTCACGTTCGGGATCGCGGAAACGATCGTGCGCAGCTCGTCCCATGTCATGTCGAACTTTGATTCTCGGTAGCTGCGTTCATCGCGTGTGCAGCTGACGATCAGCGGAATGTCCTTGGCCATCGGCGGCGCATCGGGTGCGAAGGGATGGCGCGGAATGGCGCCGCCGAGCACGGGGCCGAACGAGCGTGGCGCCTCGCCGCGTGCGCGATCGCCAGCTTCGACCTCCGCTTGCGCGGCCACGATGGTCGACCACGGCAGCGCTTGCAGCTTCTTGACGTCGTTGCGCGTCAGCCCAAGCACGTTGAGGAATTGTTCGGATGCGCGCGCCGCCGTTTCGCGGGACATCGCGGTGAGCCGGGGCCCGCTCTGGATTCCCGCGCTCGCATAGAGCCCCTTGGCGCTTGGCATCGCGAGGAGGTGGCAGACCTTTGCGCCGCCGCCCGATTGGCCGAAGATCAGCACGCGCGCCGGATCGCCGCCGAACGCTTCGATATTGGCGCGCACCCATTGCAGCGAGGCGACGAGATCTTCCATGCCGGCGGCGCCCGCATCGGCAAAGTCGCCATCGTCGCCGAGATAGAGATAGCCGAGCGCGCTCAGGCGGTGGTTGACCGTCACGACCACGCAATCGCCGAAGCGCGCGAGCATTTCGCCATCCATGCCGGGCGAATTGCTGGAGCCGCCGTAAAAGCCGCCGCCATGAAAACGCACCAGAACCGGCCGCTTGGCGCGTGTGGTCGCTTCGGGCGTCCACACGTTGAGCACGAGGCAATCCTCGCCCATGCCGCCGGGCTGCACGTCGTTGAAGATGAGATCGGCGTAGGCGCGACGGCGGTCCGCCGGAATCTGCGGCGCGATCTGGCCGTGTGTGAGCGCATCGCGCACGCCGGACCAAGAGGGCGCCGGCTGCGGCGGGCGAAAGCGGTTCGCGCCTGCGGTGGAGGCCGCGTAGGGCACGCCCTTGAACACCGCGACGCCGCCG
>CAZXNY010000206.1:1987-5317 GCA_964642205.1 uncultured Caulobacteraceae bacterium | reverse complement strand
CTCGCCTTCCGCCGCTTGCACGACGCCGAGATGCGGCGTGAGCGTCGTGAACGGATAGTCCGCGACCTTCGGCGTCGCTTGGCTGACGGCGCGCAGGAACGTCGACTTGCCCGCGTTCGGCAGGCCGAGCAGGCCGGCGTCCGCGATCAGTTTCAGGCGCAGCCACAACGTACGCTCTTCGCCGGGCAGGCCCGGATTCGCGTGGCGCGGCGCCTGGTTCACGCTGCTCTTGAAATACGCGTTGCCGAAGCCGCCATTGCCGCCCTTCGCGATCAGCACGCGCTCACCGGCGGTTGAGAGGTCTGCGAGGATTTCCTCTTTCTCTTCGTCGAGGATTTGCGTGCCGACCGGCACTTTGAGCGTGACGCTCTCGCCATCGGCGCCGTGGCGGTTGCGGCCCATGCCGTGGCCGCCGGTCTTGGCTTTGTAGTGTTGCTGGTAGCGAAAATCGATCAGCGTGTTGAGGCCGTCGAGCGCTTCGACCCAGACATCGCCGCCGCGCCCGCCATCACCGCCGTCCGGCCCGCCATACTGGATGAACTTCTCGCGCCGGAACGACACCGAGCCTGCGCCGCCATCGCCCGAGCGCACGTAGATTTTGCACTGGTCGAGGAATTTCATGGCTAAAGCTGGCGCGGGCGGCGAGAGTTGTTTGGGGAGGGGCTTCTATATGAGCACGGCCGATCTGTCGAAAAGGGATTCGCTGGAAGATTTCGAGCGCCGCAAGATCGCGCTCTTGGGGAAGACCAAGAAGGTGCTGGTCTCCGGCGCCGGCCCGGCCGTGATCGTAATGACGGAAATGCCGTGGATTTCGCCCTACGTGGCGCGGTTCGCCCGCTGGGTGCGCGAGGCGGGCTTCACCGTTTATATGCCGGAGCTGTTTGGCGACACCGGCGCGCCGATGGGCGACCGCGGCAAAGCGATGCGCACGATGGCGCGCGTGTGCATCGGCGGCGAGTTTCACGCGTTCCGCTCCAACTCTTCCGGGCCGGTGGCGCAATGGCTGCGCGCGCTGGCGGCGCTGGCGCATCAAGAGCGCGGCGGCAAAGGCGTCGGCGCGATCGGCATGTGCTTCACGGGCAATTTCGCACTCTCAATGATGCTGGAGCCGGCAGTGCTCGCGCCTGTACTCTGTCAGCCGTCGCTGCCGCTCAACGATCCCGCGGGCATGCACATCGCGCCGGAAGAGCTCGCGGAAGTGAAAGCGCGCATGGACCGCGAAGACCTAACGGTGAAAGCGTATCGCTTCGAGGGGGACTCATTCTGCCGCGCGGCGCGCTTTGCGGCGTACAAAGGCGCGCTGGGCGATCGCTTCGAGGAAATGGTCATCGATCCTGCGGAGGCGGCCGAGCATCCGGCGATGAAGATGCCGCACAGCGTCGTGACGCTGCACTTGCGCGACGAGGCCGGCTCACCTACCGCGCAAGCGCGCGATGAAATCTTGGCGTTCTTCAAGCAGCGCTTGCTGAGCTAGCGTTCGGTGCGCCAACGGACGGACGCGCGCTGGTCCCCGTTTGGCAAGAAGCTGGTGACGAGCACGAGCTGCGGGCGCACGCGCCATTCGACGCGCGTTTGCGCTTGGCCAAGGCCGGTGCGCGCGATCTCGAGATAGACGTCGCGCGTGAGATAGACGCCGCCGGCGACCAGGAGGCCCCCGCCGTCGTCTTGCCGGACGTCGAGCCGGTCGAGCCCAGAGACGGCGCGCGCCGCTTCCGCGAGATCGAAAGAAGCTTGGCCGGAAAGCGCTGCGAGACTTGAGGCAAGTTGCGCGGCTTCGAGCGGCGACAGGTCTTCAACGGAGCGGCCGAACAGCACTTGCGGAAGAATTTCGTCCTCCGGCAGCGCGGGCGTCGAGCTGAACGCGATCTCCGGATCGTTCGCGGTGCCGGTGAGATGGAGGCGCGCGGTGAGTTCGGGCGTATCGCGCTCAGCCGTGATGTCGATCATCGCCTCAAGCGGATCGCCGTTGAACGCGATGCGGCCCGCGGTGATCTCGAACGGGCGGCCCGAGAGCGCGAGATCGCCGCGGATCGTGCGCGCCTCGCCGAAGAGGCGCGGATTGGTCGCGCTGCCAGCGAGCCGCAGGTCGAGCGACCATTCCGCATCGATCCCGCGGCCGCGCGTGAACACGCGCCCTGGCGCACGCACGCGAACATCGAGCGTGGTCGCGTGATTGCGAGGCGGGCCGAGGGCGGGCTGAATCGGTTCGTCATCCACGCCGGGGCGGTTGATCTCAATCACGTCGAGCTGCGGCACGACGGAGGCTGCGGAGCCCGCGAGCCGCACTTCGCCTTCGCGAATGTTGATGTCGCCGGAGAGAGAAGAAGTCAGCCCCTCCCATTCCAGCGCGATGTCGCCGCTGGCGACCGCGCGCGCATCGGGGCGATCCACGAGCCGCAGCTCGGCGAGGTTGATCGCGATGCGGCCCTGCTGCGGGTTCGCGGCGCCGCCCGTTGCGGTGATGCGGCCGCCGCGCGAATCTTGCGCGGTGAAGCGCTCGATCTGCGCGCCGTTCGGGCCGAATGCGATGCGCGCATCGATCGCTTGCAGCTTCACGCCGGAGAGCTTGTCTTCGAACGCGCCGTTCGCGAGCGTGATGTCGCCTTCGCCCGTCAGCGAGCCTGCGCCGAAGCGTATCGTGCCTTCGCCGTTCACGTCGCCGCGCAGAATCTGATCGTTGAGCCGCGCCGCCGTCCACAATCCGCCGAGAGGGCCACGCACCGACCAGGACGCGCGTCCTTGCCTGTCCGGCGCGAGTGCGATGCGGATCGGCGCGGCGTCGGTCGTCACCGGCGCATCCGCCTCGAAGCGCGCGACGAGGCCGTCGCTCGAACGCGCATCGATGTTCGCGGTGAGCCGGTCGCGCGAGAGATTGGCGACGAAGCGGCCGTCGAGCGTTTCCCCTGTGCGTCGCGCGAACCGCGCGCCATCGACGGTCACATCCATGGAGCCCGCGAGGCCGCCGCCGGAATTTTCAAGATGCGCGCGCCCGCTCATGCGCCCTTGGCCTTCTTCGCCCCACACCGCGACGATCGGCGCGATCGGCGCGTTCTCCATCGTCGCGTCGGCGCGTAGCGCGCGGCCCGTGTCGCGCCAATCGAGTTGCAGGCGCCCGTCCGCAATCGTCGCGTCGAGCGAAGCTTCCATCGCGCCACGTGCGAAGCGGGCGGTGGCGGGTGTTGTGAGCCGCAGCGGCGCGCCGGCGAGCGCGCCTTGGCCCTCGATCCGCACGTTCGTGACGTTGTTGCGTTCGGTCGTGAGCGCACCCGAGCCGTCGAACACGAGCGTTGCGCGATTGAGTGCGCCACGCAGCGAGAAGCGCGCGGCGAT
>CAZXNY010000206.1:0-1887 GCA_964642205.1 uncultured Caulobacteraceae bacterium | reverse complement strand
GCGGCGCCGAGATTGATCGGGCCGCGCGCGCTCGCTTCGAGCGCGAGATCGGCGTTGCCGTCGCGAATGCGGCCCGTCGCGCCTGCGCGGAGCTTGGCGCCGTTCACGCGTGCATGCGAGACGGTGACGACGCCCTCGTTGATCGCGAGCTGCATGTCGAGCGTGGGCGCAGCCCCAAGTAGCTCGGGCATGTACGCCGGTTCGCCGCGCAGACCTTGCGCCGCGCCATTGGCGGTGACGATCCAGCCGCGTGTCTGATCCGCGCGCGCGCGCCACGCGCCTTGAGCTGAGCCTTGCAGCGGCGGCATCACGGCTTGCGCGCGCTTCACGCGCCATTCGCCGGAAAATTCGCCGTCGCCGTTCGCCGCCCAACCAGACGCGGTCGCGAGAATAGAGGGGCCCTCGACGCGTGCGCGGTTGAGCCCAAAGCGTGTGCGTTGGCGGTCGAAGTCGATATCGAGCGCGACGCGTGCGCCGTCGAACACGTCCATTGCGTCGGGGCCGATGGCGAGGTCGCCATCGAACAAGATGTGCTCGACGTTGAGACGCACGCGGCCGGGCCCTGAGAGATCGAGCAGCAAGCCGCCGGCGTTTGCGTCGGTGACCGACAGCTGGCCTTCGATCACGGTGTCATTGCCGCGCTCTGTGAGCGTGGCTTCGACACGTGTTGCGCCACCGCCGATCTGCAGCTCAGGCGCAAGGCGCGCGAGGCGCGGCGTTTCCGCCGTAAGTTGTGCCGGGCCTGCGAGCGTGAAGCCTTCGGTGTCGGATGCGACGAGAGTTGCGGTGAGGTTCGGGCCGCGCAGATTGAGCGTGGCGGCGCCGTCGCGCTCGCCTTCACCATCGAGCGCGATCTCGCTGCCGACGCGCTCGACGATCGGCGAGAAGAACGGCGCGCTCGGCAGATTGCCGGTCGCTGCGAGCCGCCACGCGCGGCCGCGCCAATCGAGGCGCGCGTCGAGCAGCGGCGCCTCACCGGTACGGCCAGTCGCGACGATCTCGCCGCCGTTCAGATCGCCTTGCCCGTTCGCGAGGATGCGCACGGTCTCGCTTTCCGAGCCCATGAAGTGCGCGAACACCCCGCCGGGCGCGCCGACGATCTCGGCGTTCATGGTGAGCGCGTCGTCGGTTTCCCGGAACTGTACGCGCGCGGAATCGGCGGCGCTGTCGAGCCGCGCAAACAAAAGATCGACGAGGCGGATTCGCTCGTCTTCCAGCGTAAAGCCAAGGTCGAGCTTGAACGAGCCGGGAACCTCGGCGACGGGCGCTTCGAGATCGACGCGCGCGACGTTGAGCGCGGTGAGATAGACGTCCGGAGCGCCGCCGCCGGGCGTCGCCGGCGTGAGTTGCGGCCGGCGGAGCACGTGGATGCGTTCGGCGCCTGCAGCGTCGATCCGCACATCGCCCCACAACAGATCGAGTGGGCGCCAGCGCAACGCGACGTTTTCGATCTCCACCCAGACGCCGGCTTCATCCGTGAGCGTCACGCGGCGCGCGCTCATCGTGCCGAGCCCTGTGCCGCTCACGCCCTCAATGTTGAGCCGCCCAAGGCGCCACACGCGCTGGCCGTCGGCCACGTGATCGACGATCCACGGACCTGTCGGGCCAAGCACCGCGACGGCGGCGCCGCCGACGAGCGCGGCCGCGCCAGCGGCGACAAACATCGCCGTGCGTGCGCGTGGGGGCAGTTTGAATTTCAAAACGCCTGCCCGAGCGAAACGTAGAGCGCGTAGTCGGGATCGCCGTCGCGTTTATCGAGCGGGAGGGCGAGATCGATGCGCAGCGGCGCAAAGCCCAGATTGTACCGGGCGCCGACGCCGGCGCCCCAGCGAAAGTCCGTCGCATCGCCCCATTCGTCGAATGCGCTGCCGCCATCGAGGAACGCGA
>CAZXNY010000205.1:0-5319 GCA_964642205.1 uncultured Caulobacteraceae bacterium | reverse complement strand
ATCGCACATCGCCGGCACGCCGCCCGCGAATTGCGCGGTGGCGTTCACGGTGCGTGCGGCGGCGCGGATGATCTCGGGGAAACGCTCGAACGGCTGGTGCGCTGACAGCATGTCGTTGTACGCCGAAACAATCGCCACGTTCGGTGCGAGCGGATTGCGGAGCGTGCGCTGCTTGTCGTCATCGGGCGCGGCGGCGAAGGCATGCGCGAAGTTGGCGCAAGAGAGCTTCGCGCGGCCAGGCTCGTTGCCCCGTGCTTCGGCGATGCGTGCTAGGTAGGCGGCGCGGGTTTCGCCGCTGCGGTCTGTGATGCGATCGGTGACTTTCTGAACGACCGGATGCACGGCGCTCTCCCTAGGCTCAACAGAACGAAACGCCGGCGCGCGCCAGCGGGTTCAGCCGCGATGCATATGCGACGTATTGCGCGCCACGGTTTCAATGCGCGCCCAGTCGCGATCGGCAACCGCGTCCTTTGGCGCCACCCACGAGCCGCCCACGCACGCGACGTTGGGCAGATGCAAATACTTCGGCGCGATGTCCGATCCAATGCCGCCGGTCGGGCAGAAGCGCACATCGCGGAACGGGCCGGCGAACGCTGCAACAGCTGCGACGCCGCCCGACGTTTCGGCTGGAAAGAACTTAAACCGCGACAGGCTCATATCGAGCCCGCGCATGATCTCGCCGGCGGTCGCGACGCCCGGCAGGAAGGGCACGCCGGCACTCTTTGCCGCTTCGGCGACACGTTCGGTGAGGCCGGGGCTGACGATGTAACGCGCGCCAGCGTCGAGCGCGGCCTTGAGGTGATCGGGCGTCAGCACCGTGCCGGCGCCGATGATCACGTCCGGGATTTTGCTCATCTCGCGGATCACATCGAGCGCGGCGGCCGTGCGCAACGTGATCTCAATGACCTTCAGGCCGCCGCGCGACAGCGCGCCGGCGATCTCGGCTGCGTCCTCTGCGCGCTGCACTTCCAGCACGGCGATCACAGGTCCTGCGTCCATGATGTCATCGATGGTCGTCATCGCGGTTCTCCCATCTCGTTCATGGCGCCCAGCTCACCCAGAGCGGCCCGCGCCGTGCGCTTATGAGCGTACGGATCGGGGTCTCTGGTGCGGCCGGATCGAGCCAGCGGCGCAGCGCAGAAAGTTTCTCACGTCCGCGCAGAAATACCACGATCAAGCGCGCTGACAGAATCGTGCGCAAAGAGAGCGAAAGTCGCGCAGTTGCGCCCGCAGCTTGTGGCGCATGCACCGCGACGACGGCGCCGCGCGCGCGCAAAGCGGGCTTATCGCCGGGAAAGATCGACGCGATGTGGCCGTCTTCGCCCATGCCAAGCACGCAGAGCGTAAGCGGACCGGCGCGCCCAAGCGCCGCGCCAATGCGCGCCTCCGCGCTGCGCGGCGCTGCATGCGTGGTCTTTAGCGGCAGGAAGCGTGCAGCGGCTGCCCGAGCGCGGAAAAGCTGCGTTTGAAGCGCGCGCGCGTTGCTTTCCGGTGCGCGCGGCGAGGCCCAACGTTCGTCTGTCAGCGTCACGGTCTGCGAGGACCATGTCAGATCCGTTCGCGAAAACGCGTCGAATAGAAGCCCTGGGCTCGTGCCGCCGGGGAGAGCGATGAGACCAGGATGCGCGCGCGCGATTGGTGCGATGCGCGCTGCGAGGCGGCGCGCTTGCACGCGCGCATTCGGCGCCGTGAGGAGCGCTATTCGCACCAGGAACGGCCGTCGCGTTCGACCAGCCCGAACGATGCCGACGGGCCCCATGTGCCTGCAGCATAGGGAAGTGGTTGTTGTCCGAGTTGCGCCCAGCCATCGACGATGCCATCCACCCAGCGCCAGGCGGCTTCGGCTTCGTCGCGCCGGACGAACAAGGTAGAGTTCGCGTTCATCGCTTCGAGCAGCAGGCGCTCATACGCGATGCGCCGGCGGCCGTTGTCGGTATCGTCGACACTGAGGTTCAGCGACACCGGTTGAAGGCGAAACCCGCTTTCCTCAAGCGTCGCGCGCTTGTTCATGATCGCGAGCGAGATTTCTTCCTCGGGCTGCAAACGGATGGTGAGCCTGTTCGCATCGAGACTTGACGCGCCGAAGATCGAGTGCGGCACATCGCGGAACTGAATGACGATCTGCGAGGAGCGCTCCGGCATGCGCTTGCCTGTGCGCAGATA
The DNA here is from genome assembly GCA_964642205.1 of uncultured Caulobacteraceae bacterium. Lineage (GTDB taxonomy): Bacteria > Pseudomonadota > Alphaproteobacteria > Caulobacterales > Aquidulcibacteraceae > JBEVOS01. The sequence continues at coordinate 3,156 of CAZXNY010000205.1, read as the reverse complement.
GAAGGGCACGCCAGCCCAGCGCCAATTGTCGATGTTGGCGCAGACAGCGACGAACGTCTCCGTCTCGCTCGCGGCGACGCCCGCTTCGGCGGCGTAGTCATCCGACTGCGCGCCATCGACGTAGCCGCGCCGGTATTGGCCGCGGATCGCTAGTTTTCCCACGTCGCGCGGTGCAATCGGGCGCAGCGAGCGCAGCACTTTGACCTTCTCGTTGCGGACCGCGTCGGGTTCGAGGCTCGAAGGCGGCTCCATCGCGACGAGGCAGAGCAGCTGCAGAAGGTGGCTCTGCACCATGTCCCGCAACGCACCGTATTCGTCGTAATACGCACCGCGGCCTTCAACGCCGACTGTTTCCGCGACGCTGATCTGCACGTGATCGATCGAAACTTTGCTCCAAAGCGGCTCGAACAACGTGTTGGCGAACCGCAGCGCGATCAGGTTCTGGACGGTCTCCTTGCCGAGATAGTGGTCGATGCGGAAAATGCGGTGCTCGCTGAACGCGACGCCGAGCGCGTCGTTGATCGCGTCGCAGCTCGCGAAATCGCGGCCGAGCGGTTTTTCAACGATGATGCGCGCAGGCGGTGCTGCGAGGCCCGACGAGGAGAGGTGATTGACGATGACCGCGTAGAGCGCTGGTGACGTCGAGAGATAGAACACACGATCCTGTGTTTGGCCGCAGAGCTCGGCGAGCGTTTGGAATGTTGCCTTGTCATCGACGGAGCCGCCACAATAGCGCAGCCGCGCCGCGAGACGGGACCATATGGCTTCATCCACTGCGCCACGGCGCGCTACGCACGCACGCACATAGGCTCGGAAGGCGTCGTCCGACATCGGTGTGCGCGCGCTGCCGATGATCGTGAACGCATCGGGCAGCAGACTGTCGGCCTCAAGGTAGTAGAGCGAGGGCCAGAGCATGCGCTGGGCGAGATCGCCCGTGGCGCCGAAGATGACGAGCGCGCTATCGCGCATGCTTGCACGCATTTCGTTCGGCAACGCTGGCGCGCCGCGCGAGGGTCCATGTGTTTGCGTGATTCGCCATTGGCGCGAGCTTCGCACGCCGGCCAGGGCCTTGCGAGCGGCGGGACGGTCGGCTCAGAGCGCTCATGCCGCCGTTCTTGGAGGAACGGTAACCGGTGTCAATTGTCCAGAACGCGTGACATCGGTATCAAGGAAGCGCCTGCCACCGTTTTGGCCCGGAGCCCCTGTTGCCTGCACGCAAAACCAAGCGCTCAGACCGCCCCGAAGCGGGGGATGAGACCGAGGGGCGTCTAGAGGCGGGCAGGCGGCCCACGATCAACGACATTGCGCGCCTCGCCAACGTTTCGAAGAAGACCGTGTCGCGCGTGATCAACGAGTCGCCCTTCGTGCAGGAGGAGACGCGTAAGCGCATCGCCGAGATCATGAAGGCGCATGGTTACGAGCCCGATCCACAGGCGCGTGGGCTCGCGTTCCGCCGCTCGTTCCTGATCGGGATGATCTACGACAATCCGAACGCGCAAATGGTCGTAAAGCTGCAGGAGGGCGTGCTCGAAGGCGTGCGCGGCTCCGGCTTCGAACTTGTCGTGCATCCGTGCGATCGCAGCTCGCGCAACTTTCTGAGCGACGTGCGCGGCTTCGTGCAGCGCCAGAAATTGTTCGGCGTCGTGCTGCTGCCGCCGATCTCGGAGAACGACACGCTCACGGCGATGCTGACAGAGCTCGGATGCCATTACGTGCGCGTTGCCAGCGCCGTTATTGATGATTCCGCGCATCTTGTTTCGGCGAACGACCGGCTCGGAACGGCCGAGGCGGCCAACCATTTGATGGATCTTGGACATACGCGCATCGGCTTCATCGAGGGGCCGCCGGGCTTCCGGTCTCGCAAGGAGCGGCGTCTCGGGTTCGAGGAGGCGCTGTCACGGCGCGGCCAGAAGTTGCCGGACGACTTGGTGACGGACGGCGCCTATACATACGAATCCGGCGTTGCGGCTGCGGAGATGCTGCTTTCGCGTACGCCGCGGCCCACGGCGATTTTCGCGGCGAACGATGAGATGGCGGCCGGTGTGTACGCGGTCGCGCGGCAGAAGGGGCTCACGATCCCGCGCGATCTCTCGATTGTCGGGTTCGATGACACGCCGGTATCGGCGCGGCTCTTTCCGGCGTTGACAACGGTGCGCTGGCCGATCCCGGAAATGGGCCGGTCCGCCGCGCGCAAGCTGCTCGATATGCGCCCTGGCGAGCGCGTCAGCGCACCGGACGAGGTGCTGACGCCCTATCTGGTGGTGCGGGACTCGACCGCCGCCCCGCGCGGTTAGGGAGCGGCGACGCCGACTGGCTTGCAACAACGAATGACACCGGTTACCTTGACCGGCGGAGGAACGGCGATGTTCAAGAAGACGTACCACGCCACGCATCCGGACATGATGGCCGGCGCGGACAACGATCAGCTGCGGGCGCGCTATCTGGTCGATCAGCTGTTCGCGCCGGAAGAGGTTTCGCTCTTCTATTCGCACAATGAGCGGTTCGTGATCGGCGGCGCGGCGCCTGTGTCCAAGGCCGTTTCACTGCCGATGCAGACCGAACCAGAAAGCGCGAAGGGCCAACCGTTCCTGGAGCGGCGTGAGCTTGGCCTGATCAACGTCGCTGACGGCCAAGGCCTCGTGACGATCGATGGCGTGACGCACGAATTGCAGCCGAAGGACGGGCTCTACGTGCCGATGGGCAGCGCGGAGGTCACGTTCAAGAGCGCCGATCCGAAGAATCCAGCGCGTTTCTATTTCGCGTCAACGCCCGCACATGCGCGCTACGACGTGGTGAAGATTTCAATCGAGAAGGCGGTGCCGCTCGAGCGCGGATCGCTCGAAACCTCGAATGAGCGCACGATCTACCAATATGTCGTACCGGCGACGTGCAAGTCTTGCCAATTGTTGCTTGGGCTCACGATGCTGAAGACGGGCAGCGTGTGGAACACGATGCCGCCGCACCTGCATGACCGGCGCTCGGAGATCTATTTCTATTTCGGCCTAAAGCCGGATGAGCGCGTCTTCCATTTCATGGGCGAGCCCGACAAGGCGCGCCACATCGTCGTGCGAAACGAAGAGGCGGTGCTCTCACCGCCATGGTCGATTCACATGGGGTCCGGCACGTCGAACTACACCTTCATCTGGGCGATGGGCG
>CAZXNY010000204.1:0-5333 GCA_964642205.1 uncultured Caulobacteraceae bacterium | reverse complement strand
CTCGATCGGCCCGGTCACGAAAATGATCCGCTCCTTGAGGAGGCGCGAGAAGATATCGAACGCGCGCTCGCCGCGGCTCGTCTGCTCGATCACCATCGGAACGAGGTTCATTAGTCTTTCGTGGGACATGGCCGCCTTTCGGGAGAGACGGCCGGGAATCGGGTCCCCGCCGCCAGGATCATATTTGCGCTTGGGGCCTAAGCCGCAAGCCCTGCGGCCAGCGCGACGGCGGCTTAGGCCGCGGCCAGCCCCTCGTCCTCCGCAAAGAGTTCGTCGCGGGTCACCGTCTTATTGTCGACCTTGGCGAGCTCGAGGATGTAATCGACCACCTTCTCTTCGTAGAGCGGCGCCCGGATCTGGGCCAGAAGCTGCGGGTTCTTCTGGTAGAGTTCGAACACGCGCTGCTCTTGCCCCGGGAAGTTGCGGGCGTGCTGCGCGACGGCGCGCGCGACTTCTTGCTCCGGCAGCTCAACCTTGGCGCGCCGGCCAATTTCCGCGAGCAGCAGGCCAAGGCGCACGCGGCGTTCGGCGATCTTGCGGTACTCAGTGCGGAGCTGATCCTCCGACTTATCCTTGTCCTCCGGATCGAGCCGGTCCTGCTCTTTGTCTTGTTGGATTTGTTGCCAGATTTGGCCGAACTCAGCTTCGACCATGCCAGGCGGCAGCGGGAAGTCGTGGCCAGCGTCGAGCTTGTCGAACAGCGCGCGCTTGGCTTTCGAACGCGATTGCTGCGAGTGATCCGCCTCGATCCGCTCCTTCAGCGCTTTCCGCAGCGCAGCGACATCGTCGAAGCCGAATTGCTTGGCGAACTCGTCCGTCGCTTCGGCATCTTTCGGCGCCTTCACCTCGGAAATCTTGGTGTCGAACGTCGCCTTCTGGCCGGCGAGCTTCTCGACCGGATAGGCTTCAGGGAACGTCACCTCGATCGTGCGTTCGTCGCCGGCTTTCACGCCAACCAGCGCTTCTTCAAAGCCCGGAATGAATTGGCCCGCGCCAATGCGCAACGTCGCGCCTTCAGCGGCGCCGCCTTCAAACGCTTCGCCGTCGATCTTGCCTACGAAATCGAGCACGAGCTGATCGCCGTCGGCGGCCGCGCCGTCCTTGGTTTCGTATGCGGTGTTCGCCTTCAACAAACCGGACAGCGATTCATCGACCTGGGCGTCCGTCACATCAGCGACCGGCCGTTCGATCGCGATCGAGCCAAGCTCGATCGGTTCGAACTCCGGCATGATTTCGAACTTCACTTCGAACGAGAGATCGGCCTTGCCGGCCTGCACTTGCGTCAGATCGCTCTTCAGATCGAGCTGCGGCTCGGAGGCTGGGCGCACATTCGCCTTCTCGATCGACTCTTGTGTCGACTTCTGCACCGCCTCGTTGATGAGGTCCTGCATGAAGCCAGGGCCGTACACTTTACGAATATGGCTCGCGGGGACTTTGCCAGGGCGGAAGCCGTTGATGCGCACGCGCGGCTGTACTTCCGCGATCTTGGCCGAGAGTTGCCGCTCGAGGTCCGCTGCGGGCACCACCACACTGTAGGTGCGCTGCAGCCCCTCAGAGTGGGTCTCGGTCATTTGCATCGTTTTGGTCCTGGGCGTCGCAAGTTGGGAAAGCATCGTCGCCCGGCGCTGCAAGGCGCGCGCCGGGCGACTGAACGCGCGGGCTTATGACACGCCCGTTTTGGGGTGTCCAACGCGCCCCATCGCCCCGCTTTCCACCCTTTCGCCGGCGCCCTAGAACCGCCGGCGCGCGGACGTGGCGGAACTGGCAGACGCACTGGATTTAGGTTCCAGCGCCGCAAGGCGTGCGGGTTCGACTCCCGCCGTCCGCACCAATCCTCAGTTGTGCTGCAACCTGAGGATACACTTAAGGGTGTGTTTACCGATACAGCCACTCTCGGTTGCAACCGGGAGACTCGGCATGTGGGTTGGTTTGATCTTGGCCGCGGGCGTGTTGCTCAGCGAGCCGCGCGTGGTCGATGGCGACACGCTCCGCGATGGACGCGGCGAATACTACCGTGTCGAGAACCTGGACGCGCCGGAGCTGGGCCGCCGCGCGCGCTGCCCTGCTGAACTCGCGCTCGCCGAGGCCGCACGGGATGAGGCGCGCCGCTTGGTTGCGACAGCGTCTCGCGTCGAAGCCATCGAAACGGGCCGGCGCGATCGCTACGATCGCAACCTCGCGCGCATTGAGATCGACGGGCGCGATCTTGGCGAAACGCTAATCGCGCAGGGTCTCGCGCGCCCATGGCGCGGCCGTTCGTCCAACTTCTGTGAAACGACTACTGCCAGCCGCTCGACGACGCCTCAGCGGCCCGTTCGTTCAATGGCCGCGAGATAAGCCCAGACTGCGTGATGCGCACTTCGTAGCGTGCGCCATCGGCCATCGGCATGTACGCGCCCGAGCCGTAGAGCGTGTCGACGACCGGCGCGTATTGGCTGAATTGGCGCGCCAACGGCCACAAATCGATGCCAGTCGAGCGGGCGGGCCGCAGATCATATGCGCTGCGCTCGGCGTTCAATTCGTCCGCCGTCTCTTCATACCGGCCAGAGAAGCGATCGAGCCGGTACTGCGAGTCCAAACCCAGGACGTTCGCCCAAGGCTTCCACTTCAGCACGCGCGCTTCCATGCGCCACTGATCGCCGTGAATTTCGTAGGTGTTGGCCGCGCCATCCGGCGTGGTCACAACCGCGTCGAAGAGCTGGGGGCCCTTCTGGGTGAGATCGATGGTGGCCACTGGCCGGTCATAAGCGAGCCGGTTGTAGGTCTGAATGTTAAGCCCGAGCAGGCCGAGGATCGCGCCCGTCGCGAGCACCATGCCGCCGCCAAAGATGCCGCGCCCGCCCTTGAACGGGCGCCCGCGGAAGATCCAACCAAGGCCGCTGAGGACGATGGCGAGGCCGAATACGGCGACGACCGCCGGGAGAATCCACCACCACCAGACCATTACCCGCCCTCCAATGGCTCCCCCGAGCCGCTTTCGTGTTAGCCCAAAAGCCTGCGGTGAGCGAGGGCGTCAACGCCGCCGCAGCGGAAGAGGCGCCGCCTCATTGAGCACCTCGCGCAGCGCGACCGGTAAATCCTCCGCGATCAGCCCAGGCCCAACGATCTCCCCTGCCCTGCCGTGGAGCCACGCAGCAGCGCTTGCCGCCTCGAACGAGGAGAGGCCCTGCGCGAGCAAGCCACCGATGATCCCAGCCAACACGTCACCTGAACCAGCGGTCGCAAGGAACGGCGTGCCGTTGGTGTTGACGATGGCGCGCCCGTCCGGCGCCGCGATCACCGTGTCGGGCCCCTTCAGCAGCACGACACACCGCGCACGCGCAGCAGCGGCGCGCGCCGCCGCAAGTCTGTTCTGAGAGGTCTCGAGAAGATCGCCGAACAAGCGGCGAAACTCTCCGACATGCGGCGTCATCACATCGCTTTCGCGCAAGCGCGAAAACAAGGCGTCGGGTTCGTCCGCGAACACTGTCAACGCGTCTGCGTCCAATACAAGCAGCGCCTGCTGCGCAGCGAGGGCGATCACGGCGTCGCGCGTTTGTTGTGACACGCCAGATGCTGGCCCAATCACAACCGCCCGCGCGTCTTGCGCTGCCGCCGCAATCTCTTCCGGACCAGCCGCCTTTTGCACCATGACAGCGGTGAGATGCGAGGCGTTCACCAACAACGCGTCCGGCGGCGAGAGCACGGTCACTAAGCCCGCGCCCGCGCGCAACGCCGCATGCGCGCTCAATCGCGCGGCGCCCGTGCGCGCCACTGGGCCGCTCACAACCATGCAGTGCCCGCGCGCGTGCTTGTGCGCGTGCGCAACCGGCCACGGCAAGGACCAAAGCGAGGGATCGTTCTCCCACAGCCGCAGGCGGCGCTCTTCGAGCACCTGGTCCGGAACGCCGATGTCGGCAACGATCACCTCGCCGCAGCGCGCTTTGCTCGGCGCCAGCACATGCGCCAATTTCTTGCAGACAAACGTCACCGTGATTGCCGCAGTGAAGGCCGGTCCGTCGATGCGCACGCAGTCGCCATGCACGCCGCTTGGCACGTCGATCGCGACCGTGCCGTCCGGCGGCAGCATTTGCGCGAGCCGCCATGCGGCGCCCTCAAGCGGCCGTGTCAGTCCCGCGCCGAAAAGCGCATCGACGTAGAGCGCGGCTTTGCGTGCGCCGAGGGCATGCACCTCGCCGCCATAGGCTCGCGCCGCATCCGCAGCGTCTCCCCTCAGCGCTTCACGGGGCGTCTCGGTCTCAACCCACACCGGCCAGCCCAATTCCCAAAGCCTGCGCGCCGCCACCCAGCCATCGCCGCCATTGTTACCCGGTCCGCACAGCACTGCCGTGGTGCACGGCGCAAACCTCGCGACGATCACGTCCGCGACCGCGCGCCCCGCGTTCTCCATCAGCGTGCGCGTCGGCACGCCAAGCTCCGCCGCGCGCGTATCGATGGCGCGCATGTCCTCAACGGTGATGAGTTCGCGGCTCACAGCCCAGCCATCACAATACCGGCACGGCGGCGTTCTCGTCGCCCTGCGCCACGAGCTTCAGCCGCGCGCCATCCGTATCGAACACGGTGATCGAGCAATTGGCGGGCCGGAAGATCGTCACAGCGTCATTGTTTGTCGCCGCACCCAGCGCGACGTTGATCGCCACAAAGTGCGTAAACACCGCCGTGTCCTCTTGGAGCGCAACGAGCCCATCAATCAGTTCGCGCCGCCACTGCGCATGTCCCGGCAACGCGCCCCATGCGCCCGCCATCGCCTGTCTCAGCCATGCGGGCCGATCGCCAATCCCCTCTGGCGTTGGAATTTCGGTCACGCAGGGCTCTACCCGCGCCACGAGGCCGCTTTCCATTTCGAATGCGGCCGATGTCTCGCGGCATCGCATGAGTGGAGATGTGATCGCCTGCGCCGGCTTTAGCGCGCTGAGCTTGTAGGCCGCATCCGCTGCCTGCTTTTGCCCGAGTGGTGAAAGCCCCGGGTCGTCATGCTGGCCCCAGGCGGCCGCCGCTTCGCCGTGCCGAATGAGATAAAGCCGCGCCATGTGTTCTCCCCGTTGCTGGAGCCATAGCGCATCGGCGTGACAAGTGAACCTGTGCTCACGCTTCCGTGGGAATGCCCGCCGGCGGCTGGTCCCAAGGTTGCGCGTGGCTCGCCCACTCGCTGACCTGCACATTCAAGGGAAACATGCCGTCGATTGTCCCCGCACGGATGTTCACGTGCTTGGGCGATGACTGCGAATACACCGTCGTGCCGCACTCCACGCAGAACGTGCGCGGGATCGGCGGCGCGTCGTTCTCACGCCGGAGCGTCAAGGTTTTGGTCGCGCCCGTTGTCGCAAAACCGT
>CAZXNY010000203.1:0-5335 GCA_964642205.1 uncultured Caulobacteraceae bacterium | reverse complement strand
GTTTGCGATCCGCCAGCCCAACCGCACGAGGCTGAGCAGCAGAACCGTAAGCCCGATCGATTTGTGAAGCTGATAGCCGGCGATGGCGGCAGCCGCACTCGCCGGCTCCTCGATCGCTTCGTGCATCCACCAGCCGAGGAGCACGTTGGCGACGATCGCCGCCGCAATCGCCCAGTGCAGGACGATTGCGACGGCGGTGTAGTGGGCGCGTTGCACGGCTAGTTCTTCAGGAACTCGCCCTGGAACAGAATCTCAACCTCGTCGCCCGTCGTGCCGTTCGCGATCGGGTTTGAGAGCGCCGCATTGAACTCGGAGCGGCGGATGATCGTGCGGCCAGAGAAGCCCACGGCATGCTTCTGGCGGAACGCGATGAAGCGGCCGCCTTCGAACGACGCTTCAAGCACAACCGGGCGCGTCACGCCGCGCAGAGTCAGATCGCCGGTGATGAGGCCGGTGGTTGGGCCCGTCACTTGGATGGAGCGCGAGACGAACGTGATGTTCGGGTTCGCTTCCGAGCCGAACACTTGCGTGTGAATCTCACGGTCGAAGGCGCGCTCGCCCTGAGCGTTCAGAACGCCGGTGTTCACCGAGTTGGCGGCGATGGTGAGGTTCACCGAAGAGTTTGCCGGGTTGGCGCCGTCCCAGTTGAGCGTGCCCGAAACCGTGTCGAACCGCGCGACGAAGAGCGAGAGCCCAAGGTGGCGGATGCGCCATTGCACACTGACGTGGCGGCTATCGAGCGTGTAGGCGCCGGAGGGCGCGTCAGCCGGCGTGCGCGACGCATCGTTCGAATACGGGATCGCGGCGGGCACCGGAGAGGCGGCCGCTGCGGCGGGCGCCGGCGCGCTTGGTTGCGCTGCGGCCGTGGCGCAGGCGCTGAGAAGAATGACGGCCGCAAAGGCAAGTGCGCGCATCGAGTGTCTCCGGTTTCGAAAGGTCAGCTGATCCAGCCAAACGCCCCTTAGCACAGGCTTCCGTAGCGCCGCCAATCACCGGGCCGCGATAGGCCACGGCAAATTTGCATCGCAGGCCCGTGCGCCTAAGCTCGCCTAATGGACGGTGTAGAAGACGAAGACCTCAAAGAGCCGGCGTGGCCCAAGCTCACTTATCCGCTCGGCGATCCGCCCGAAGCGGGCGAGGCGCGCGAGATCGCGCCGGGCGTCAAATGGGTGCGCATGCCGCTGCCGTTCGCGCTCAAATGGATCAATCTTTGGCTGATCGAGGATGGCGACAGCTGGGTGCTGGTCGATACCGGCGTCAGCACCGATGAGACTCGCGAGCATTGGAATCGCATCTTCGCCCGCGCGCTCGATGGCAAACCGATCTCGCGCGTAATCTGCACGCACATGCACCCAGATCACGTTGGGCTTTCCGGATGGATCACGCGCAAGTTTGGCGGGCGGCTTTGGATTTCGCGGCTTGAATACGTGACGTGCCGCAGCCTTGCGGCAGATACCGGCCTTGAGGCGCCGGATGACGGGCTTGAGTTTTATCGCGCCGCGGGATGGGACGAAGCGGCGCTCGATTCCTATCGCGTGCGGTTCGGCGGGTTCGGCAAATCGATGTCGCGGCTGCCGGACAGTTTTCATCGCGTGCAGGACAAAGACGTCATCACGATTGGCGGGCGCGGCTGGCGGGTGATCACCGGCAGCGGCCATTCGCCCGAGCATGTGTGCCTTTATCAGCCGGAGCTGAAGCTCTTCATCTCCGGCGACCAATTGCTGCCGCGCATCTCCTCGAACGTCTCGGTGTTTCCAACCGAGCCGGACGCCGATCCGCTGGACGATTGGCTGGTCTCATGCGCCAAGCTCAAAGCGGGCGTGCCCGACGACGTCCTCGTTCTGCCCGCGCACAATGAGCCGTTCCACGGCGCGCACGCGCGCCTACAAAACCTGATCGACGGACACGAGCGTGCGCTTCTGCGGCTCGAAAAGCGGCTTCGCGAGAAGCCGCGGCGCGCCGTCGATGTCTTCGGCGCGTTGTTCGCACGTGAGATCGGGCTCGACATCTTGAGCATGGCGACGGGCGAGTCCCTCGCGCATCTCAATTGCCTCATCGAGCGCGGCAAGGCGCGGCGGACGCTCTCCAAGGATGGCGTGGCGTTCTACGAAGCGGTCTGACAACCGCCACATGCTCCGCTAAGATGCACGCATGACAGAGAACCCCCCGCGCCCGCGACCGGACGTGCCGAACCCCGAACGCCGCTCCGACGCGGCGTTGATCTGCTTTTGCGCTGGAATCGCGTTGGTCGCGGTGTCCTGGTTCTTTGGCGTGGGCGGCGTGCTGGCTGGCGCGGCAACCGGAAGCGCGCCGATTGCAGCGGCGGGCGCAATTTCAGGCGTCGTCGTGTTGCTGCTCGGCGCTGCCGCCGGCGGGCTGCTCACGCTCATTGGCGTGGTTTGGCTGATCGTGCGCGTGATCGCCGATCAGCGTGAGAGCGACAAATATAGCCGTGAGGTGGAGCGCTGATGATACTCTCGACGACATTCGATGTGCCGGGCCGCACGATCGCGCAGAACCTTGGCATCGCGCGCGGCAACGTCGTGCGCTCGCGCTTCATTGGCCGCGATATCGTCGCGGGATTTCGCATGATCGTGGGCGGCGAGATCCACGAATACACCAAGCTCCTGGCCGAGAGCCGCGAGCAGGCGCTCGACAGGATGATCGCGCACGCGGAATCGCTTGGCGCCGATGCGGTGATTGGGATGCGCTTCGATACAGTGGACGCCGGCCAAGGGCAGGCGACCGAAGTCCTCGCCTACGGCACCGCGGTGAAGCTTAGCTGACGGCGTGCGCGAGGCGCGGCTGCGCGTAAGCGAGCCGCCAGGCGAACAGCGCAACGAGCCCCGCCGACACATCGAACGTCGTCGCGTAGGCGCCGAGAAACAGGAAATGGTGCGCAAGCTGGTGCGCCGCTGGCGCTGCGGCGAGTTGCCCGAGGCGCCAATCGGCCGCGCGGCGCAGCGCCCAATCGAATAGCGCGACGCCCGCGACGACGCCGATCATGATCGGCGCCCACATCGGTACGTGCGGCAGGTCGAGCGGCAGGCCCGCCACCATGTGCGGCGCCGTATAAGCAACCATCGTGGCGGCGAAGAGCGGTGTCAGCCACAGATGCGCGCGCGTGCGCCAACGTGTTTCGACGCCGGCGATTGCAGAAAGGCGCGCGTCTTCCTTCATGCTCCAACGCGTATCGGCGATCACGCGCCACACGAAGAGCATGCCGATGCCCGCGGGGAGTCCGAGCGTCAGGCCAACGCCAAGCGCTGCCGCGAGCGGCGCCGCGACATCGACCAGGCGGGGCAAACGCCACGGCCCAACGAGCGCGCGCGATGCGAGCAGCGCAAGCACGAGCAGAGAAGCAGGCGGCCACACGATCGCGGCGATCGCAGCGGCGCCCGCAAGTGCGAACGCTTCACCAGTTCTGCCGAGTGCGTGGTTGGCCATTTGGGCTCCTAGCGCGTGCGCTTCTGCGCACGCGTGTTCGCCCATTGACATCCGTCATCGCCGTGAATCGCACGTAAACGCGGCGTTTCGATTCTGTTTACCGGCGGCGCGGCGGCGGCGGCGGTTCTTCCGGCGGCGGCGGTGGAGGAGGCGGCGCTGCCGCAGCGACGGCCGCCGCCTGCAGTTCCGCATCGCGCGGCGTCGCGATCGAACGGATCAACCCGTTGAAAATTGCGGTCCGGTCCCGGCTGTCGAAGCTCTGGCAAAATGTCCAGAATTCCACACCGGGTCGCGCTTGAATGCCGGCCTCGACCGGGCCGTCGGCGGTTAGGAGGCGCGCGCGCTGAATCGGCCAGAAGTTTTCCGTGTCGACGGACATCGTTTCGGCGCTGGCGTTGCCGATGGAGCGAATGCCTGTGGCGACCTGGGTCCACTGCGCGGCGGTAAACGGAGTTGTGAAAGAGGTGCGCACGTTGCCGGGCGACGCCGTGGCGGTGTTCGGGCGCTGGATGACGAAGATCTGGCACTCAGCGTCAGCGAGGCCCGCCGCGTAGCGCGTGATCGCAGGCGAGGAATCGGACATCCGGTCCACCGGCCAGTTGGCCGGTCGCGACAGCGTGATGCTTTGATCGGGGGCGGTCCACGAGGCCATGGCCTGTGCGTAGGCGGCGCCCGTGAGGGCCGCGGCGCCTACTGCGAGGGCCGCGAGCATGCGAATCATTGGTTGTTCCTCCCTGGTTCTCGCGAACCTGTCCCTCGCGAAATATTAGTGCCGCGGCCCGGCCCTGGGCAATGCGTGGCCGCAGAGCGGGCAAGGAACCGCAGCCTCATCCGAAGATTGTGCAGCGGCGTTCATGGATTGGAAGCGGTGTTTTGGTAACTGGCAACCGCAGACATGTAATCTGAGCTACGCAGGTGCCCCGCCAGATCGTCATCAACACCCGCCACAAGGACGCTGTTCTTGCTGCCGCCCGGAGCTTCGGGGTGCAGGCGCTGGCGCGCACGTTCGCGCGGGCCGATCTTGAGCGGCTGAAGACTCCGATCTTGGCCGTGATCGATTCCGACCGTGTCGCGGACCTTGGCCCGGAAGAGCTCCAGACACTCCGGCGCACCAGCCGGGGCGGCGCGCGCTTGTCGCCGATGCTGGTGTTTTGCCGGCGCGGTGAAGACACCGCGGCGTGGCGCGCTGCTGGGGCCGTCACCTTGCCGCACGATGCGAACAACGCCGCGATCAAGAAGGGCATCCAAGAAGCGATGGATGGCGCACGCGCCTGGGTAACAAGCGCGAGCTATGTCGGGCCGTGCCGGCGCAAGCACACGGTGATTTTGAATTGGCGCAAGCGCCGCACGGCCGATGCGGCGCGGCGCGCCGAAGCGAAGGGCCAGGATGCGGCCCCTGAGGGCCGCATTGGTTCGATCGAGCAGATCGTTCGGCGGCTGACTTTGTCGGCCACGTTGCTGTCGGGATCGACGATAGAAAGCCGGCGCGCGTTCCGCGATCTGAGCAACGATCTCGCCGTCAGCGCCGTCGCGCACGGGCGCGGCGATCTCTCCAGCCCGATCTCGCACCTGCGGCGCGAGGCGGACGCGTTCGTGAACGATGGCCAGCGCTCGAATGCGCGGATCGAAGCGATCCTTGCCGACATATCGGACGCGCTGACGCGGCGTCCTTAGAGACAAAGACGGTCGAGTGCGCTTAGCTCTCAGCAAAGGGAGCTGAGCGCCATGAGCCTTGCCGGAAAGACTTTGTTCGTCACGGGCGCCTCGCGCGGCATTGGCCTTGCGATCGCGCTGCGCGCCGCGCGCGATGGCGTCGACGTCGCGGTCGCGGCGAAAACCGCCGATCCGCATAAGCATTTGCCGGGCACTATCTACTCGGCCGCGGAAG
>CAZXNY010000202.1:0-5346 GCA_964642205.1 uncultured Caulobacteraceae bacterium | reverse complement strand
GGCCGACATGCCCGACGTCGGCGAGCTTTCGCGCAACGTGATCGTCGAGCAGACGCCCGAGGGCCTCAAAATCCAGATCGTCGATCAGGAAGGCCGCTCGATGTTCAATCCGGGCGCAGCCGAGCCGAACGAGCGCGCCCAGCGCCTTCTCTCCTCGATCTCGCGCGTGATCGCCCAATTGCCGAACCGGCTGACCATCAGCGGCCACACGGATGGCAATGCGCCTGGCCGTGGCTACGCCTCGAACTGGGAACTCTCCTCGGCGCGGGCCAATGCAGCCCGCCGCGCGCTTCAGGCCAACGGCGTTCCTGCCGACCACATCTACCAGGTCGCCGGGCGCGCGGATTCTGAGCCGCTCTTCCCGGACGATCCGACGCTGCCCGGAAATCGGCGCATCGCCATCACCCTTCTGCGCGAAGCGCCACCCTTGCCGGCCAATCACGGTCTCTAGCGGGAGACGAGCCTTGACGCCCCGCCTCCGGCCAAGGAACCATCGGGCATGACCGCACCGGTCCTCCGGCCGCTCGCCCAACGAAACCTCAGGTTCTACCTGACCGCCCCCGCGCCTTGCCCGTACCTGCCGGGCCGCCGGGAGCGGAAAGTGTTCGCGAGCCTCGAAACGCCCGAGGCGCCGCTTCTCAACGATGCGCTGACGCATGCTGGCTTTCGCCGCTCGCAAAACATCGCCTATCGCCCAGCCTGCGATCTTTGCGACGCGTGCGTCTCCGCGCGCGTGGTGGTCGACCGGTTCGATTTTTCGAAGCGCTGGCGCCGTGTGCTGGCGAAGAACGGCGATCTCAGCCGCGCGCTCCGGCCCGCCGAAGCGACAGAAGATCAGTTCCGCCTGTTGAAGCGCTACCTCGCCCATCGCCACGCCGAAGGCGGCATGGCCGATATGTCAGGGCAGGACTACGTCGCGATGGTCGAAGAGACGATGGTGCGCTCGCACATCGTTGAATATCGCTACATGGCCGGCCCGCGGCGCGGCGAACTCGCGGCGGCAGCCTTGGTCGATGTGCTGCGCGATGGGCTCTCGCTCGTCTATTCGTTCTACGATCCGGCCGACGGGAAGCGCGGCCTCGGCGCCTACACGATCCTCGATCACATCGCGCAGGCGCGCGCGGCGGGCTTCGAGCACGTCTATCTCGGCTACTGGATCCGCGGCAGCGAGAAGATGGAATACAAGGCGCAGTTCCAACCATTGGAGCTGCTTCAACGCGGCGAATGGCGCCCGTTCAATCGCGAAGGCGAAACCGGCGCTGGCCCCAGCGACTGGCCAAAGCTGAAATAGTTACGATGTCGGTGTCACCAGGAAGTGCCCGCGCAACGCCGCGATCGGCTGCGCGCGCTCGCTCTGCCACGCTTCGACGTGCACGTTCGCAATGCGGCGCCCGACCTTCTTGATATCGGCGCGCGCATAGGTCGTCAGCGGGCGGCCGGAGCGCAGATACTCGATCGTCACGTCGATCACGCGCGGCTGGCGCGCTTGACCTTCCTTGATGAGGAGCTCCGCGAGCGCCGTCAGCTCCATGAAGGCGCCGAGCACGCCGCCGTGGATCGCGGGAAGGATGGGATTTCCGATGATGTGCTGGCCGAATGGCAGAACCGCCGTCATCTCGTCGCCCGCAAGCTCAATCTGCATGCCCAGGAACTGCGCGTACGGCACGCCCTGAAGGATCGTGTTTGCTTCGCTCATGCGCCTGCCCCCGGCATCTGTGGCGCGGGGCCGGTGTTGAGCATGAACGCAGCCTGCGCGGCCGCGACTGGATCATCCGGATTGTCGTCATACGCAACCGCGCGCACGAACGCGACGGAGCGCGTGATCTTGTAGCAACTCGCCTTTGCGAAGATCGCTTTGCCGGGCTCGGCTGCGCGCATGTAGTCGATGCGCAGATCGAGCGTCGCGATCATCGAGTACTCGGTCATCTGCGTGTGCACGGCCGAGCCGCAGCAATGATCGAGCAGCGCGGTGACGACACCGCCGGCGATCACGCCCGTGCTCGGATCGCCGACCAGCTTCTTGTCGTACGGCACCTTCATCAGCGCGCCACTCTTATCGACGCTGAGCACCTCGATGCCGAGCGCGACGGCGTGCGGGCTCCCGCCGCTCATGCCTTGCGCCAAAGTCTGCGCCATGTTCGGCGGCTGATCGCTCATCGGCTCGTCCCCCACGGCCCTGGCTTTGCCGCAACGGGCGCTTCTTGCGCAATGGGCGCCGTTACGTCGCGGCCGCCGCCATAGCGCACCAGCGCTTCGATGCGCTTGGCCATCGGCGGATGCGTCGCGAACAGGCCCGCGAAATCCGCGTGCGGGTTCTCGATGAACATCTCCCGCACCTCGCTCGGCGCACTCGCTACGACCGGGTTGCCGGAGATTTTGCGCAGGGCCGAGATCAGCGCGTCTGGGTTCTTGGTCAGCTGCACCGCGCCAGCGTCCGCCAAGTACTCACGCCGCCGCGACAGCGAGAACCGGATCACGATGGCGAGCGCGTAGGAGATCGCGATCAGCGCCAGCGCCACGAGAATTGCGATGATGGCGCCGCCGCCACCGCCGCCGCCGCTGTTCGAACGCCGCCGCGAGCCGCCGCCGCCACCCCACGCGATGCCGCGCGTCAGGCCACGAAATGTGATCTCGCCGATGAACGAGAAGATGCCGACGAACACCACGGCGATCACGAGCAGGCGAACATCCCGGTTGCGGATGTGCGTCAGCTCATGCGCCAGAACCGCTTCGAGTTCTTCGTCCGTGAGCGTCCCCATGAGGCCTCGTGTGACGGTGACGCTGTACTGCCCCTCGTGAAGCCCCGTCGCGAATGCGTTGAGCGCCTCGGTCTCCATGATCCGCAACGCCGGCGTTTTCATGCCGCGCGAGATGCAGAGGTTCTCCAGAAGATTGTAGAGCCGCGGTTCGTCCGTGCGCTCGACCTTGTGAGCGCCCGTCGCCGCGTCGATGATGATTTGGTAGAACGCGTACGCGATCGCGAACCACAACCCCGCCCCGACGAGCGCATACGGCCACGATCGCGCCAGCGCATCGGCCGCCCATACGAACGGCCCCTCAACGTCGCCGTAGCCCGCGTAGGATTCTCCCGCGAGCCCGGCGTAAAGCAGGAAGAGCCCGTAGGTCAGTAGAATGAGCAGCACCGGAAACCCCGCCAGCAGAAGCGCGGTCTTGGTGTTGTTGCTCCAGATGTGCGTCTGAAGGCCGAACGCGCCCATGTGGCCGGTGCGCCTAGTTGAAGCTCACCTTCGGTGCGACTTCGGCGGCGGCGCGGTTTTCCCCGAGATCGAAGAACGTGCGCGGCCCAAAGCCAAATGCCCCGGCGAGCAACACGGCCGGAAACTGTTCGCGGCCTGTATTGTATTCGTTGACGGCGTTGTTGAAGAAGCGGCGCGCGGCGGCGAGCTTGTTTTCGATGTCGGACAGCTCCGATTGGAGCTGTTGGAAGTTCACGTTGGCCTTGAGGTCCGGATAGGCTTCCGCGACCGCGACTAGCTGCCGAAGCGCGCTCGTCAGCATGTTCTCGGCCTGCACCTTCTCTTCGACCGAGCGCGCGGACGTCGCGGCCGCGCGCGCCGCCGTCACCGCTTCGAGCGTAGACTTTTCGTGCGTCGCGTAGCCCTTCACGGTCTCAACGAGGTTCGGCACCAGATCGCGGCGCTGCGTGAGTTGCACGTCGATATCGGCGAAAGCGTTGTTCGCGTTCTGCCGCAGCGCGACCAAGCGGTTATAGATCGCGATCAGAATGATCGCGAGAACTACGACAATAACCAGCAGAGTGATGCCCGTGATCATGAACCGCCCTCTTCGTTTGCGGCCAATCTCTTAGCCGAGATATCCCCAGCGCGCAT
This sequence comes from uncultured Caulobacteraceae bacterium, assembly GCA_964642205.1. Taxonomy (GTDB): domain Bacteria; phylum Pseudomonadota; class Alphaproteobacteria; order Caulobacterales; family Aquidulcibacteraceae; genus JBEVOS01. The sequence goes on along the minus strand of CAZXNY010000202.1, from coordinate 1,495 downwards.
CTGGATTTGCGCGCGCTAGCCGATCACGTCGCTAAATCGCCCGGAGCGCGAAAAGCCCTTCGGCGCCACGCGCCCGGCCGCACCGCGCTTGCCGACGTGGTCCTTCCAGGTCTCAACGATCCGGTTGCGCCCCGCGCTGTCGACCCAGACGAGGCCTTCGTCCTTCTTGAACACGGTCGCGTCCGCGAGGCCGCCATCGTGGAACGCCTGCAGCTTGACGCCGCGCCCGCGCGCCATCTCCGGCACTTCTTCGAGCTTGAAAACCAGCAGCTTGCGGTTCTGCCCAATGGTCGCGACGCGATCGCCGATCACGGCGGGCGCCGCCATCGCGCGCCCGTTCAGCACCTGCTTGCCCGAGCGCTTCTGCGCGATCATGTCGGCCTCTGCGACCACGAAGCCGTAGCCGTCGTGGCTCGCGACGAGCCGCTTCATCTGCGGATCGTGCACGAACAGCGCCACCGCTTCGTCGATGTCGCCTAGATCGATTTGCAAGCGGATCGGCTCGCCCGCGCCCCGCCCGCCCGGCAACTTGTGCGCATCGAGCGTGAACGCGCGCCCATCGGAGGCGAACAAGATGAGCTTATCAGTCGTCTGCGCATGCAGAATGTGCTGCGCGTGATCGCCCTCTTTGAATTTGAGATCGCCGAGGTTTTCGACGTGGCCCTTGAGGGCGCGGATCCAGCCCTTCTCCGAGAGCACAACCGTGATCGGCTCGCGCGCCACAAACGCTTCGACGCTGATCTCAGCGGAGACTTGCGGCGCCGCCGTGAGATTGGTCTTCCGCTTGCCCCAGGCCGTGTCAGGCCCGAACAGCTTGCGCGTTTCCTTCAGCTCGCCAGCAATCTTGCGCCATTGCTTCTTAGTGTCTTCGAGCAGCGCTTGCAGGCCCTTCTGCTCTTCCCGGAGCGCCGCATCCTCGCGGCGGATTTCCATCTCTTCCAGTTTGCGTAACTGGCGCAGCCGGGTGTTGAGGATCGCCTCAGCTTGCGTTTCATTCAGCTTGAATCGCGCGATCAGCTTCGCCTTGGGATCGTCCTCATTGCGGATGATGCGGATCACTTCATCGAGATTAAGGTAGACGATTAGCAGCCCCGCCAGCACGTCCAGGCGCGCGGCGATCTTGTCTAACCTGTGCGAGGTTCGCCGCTGCAGCACGTCGCGGCGATGATCGAGAAACGCCCGCAGGACGTCCTTCAAGCTCATCACCCGTGGCGCGCCGGTCGCGTCTAGCACGTTCATGTTGAGTGAAATGCGGCTCTCAAGCGCGGTGAGCTTGAACAGGCTCTCCATCAGCACGTTGGGCTCGACCGTGCGCGACTTCGGTTCGAGCACAATGCGCACTTCCTCGGCGCTCTCATCGCGCACGTCCGCCAACAAAGGCGCCTTCTTGTTTTCGATGACCGCGGCAAGCGCCTCGATCAGCTTCGACTTCTGCACCAGATGTGGAATCTCGGTGACGACGATGCGCCACATGCCGCGGCCGAGGTCCTCGGTT
>CAZXNY010000201.1:0-5388 GCA_964642205.1 uncultured Caulobacteraceae bacterium | reverse complement strand
CGTGCCGTGGCCGGGCTCGCTGTAGATTTTTACGTGGCCGCCCGATTGCCGGACGAAGCCGAACACTTGGCTGAGGCCGAGGCCCGTGCCCTGCCCGACACCCTTGGTGGTGAAGAACGGATCGAACGCTTGGGCCGCGACCTCGGGCGTCATGCCCGTGCCGGTATCTGTGACGCAGATCATCACGTACTGGCCTTCGGGAATTTCGAACTCGCGCGCGTAGCGCTCATCGACATAGGCGTTGGCGGTTTCGATCGTGAGCTTGCCGCCATCGGGCATCGCATCACGCGCGTTGACGGAGAGATTGAGGATCGCACTTTCGAGCTGGAGAGGGTCGGCGAACGTGCACCACACGCCCGCGAGCAGCACGGTTTCGACGCGGATTTGCTCGCCCAGCGTGCGGGTGAGCATCTCCGTCATTGAGCTGACGAGCCGGTTGGCGTCGATCGGTTCGGGCGCGAGGGGTTGCTGGCGTGAGAACGCGAGCAGGCGCTGCGTGAGCGCGGAAGCGCGCGTTGCGCCATCCATCGCGGCTTCCACGTAGCGTGCGACATCGGTTTCACCGCGCGCGATCCGGCGCTGTAACAGATTGAGCCCGCCGATGACGACGGCCATCATGTTGTTGAAGTCGTGTGCGATGCCGCCGGTGAGCTTGCCGATGGCTTCCATCTTCTGCGCGTGCCGCAGCTGCTCTTCGGCGACGGCGCGCTGCGCCACCTCTTCCACCACACGCTCTTCGAGCGTGGCGTTGAGCGCTTGCAGCGCGGCCTCGGCGCGGCGGCGCTCTTCGATCTCGCGCTGCGCGGCGCCGAAGAGCCGCGCGTTATCGATCGCGACGGCGGCTTGACCTGCGACGCCGGAGAGAAGCGCTTCGTGTTCGGGTTTGAAGACGCCGGCTTCGGCGTGCCCGAAGAACAAGCCGCCGAGCACTTCACCGGTGCGCGAGGCGACGGGCACGGCGAGATAGGACGTGACCGGGAGATGGCCTTTCGGCATGCCGTGATGCGGGCCGCTCAACCCGTAGCGCGCATCTTCGCGGATATTGTCCGACCGCACGACGCCGTGGCCGAGAAAAGTCGGCTCGAAGATCGCGGTGGCGCGCGGCATCGGGAAATTTTCGAACGCTTCGCGCGGCGCGCCCGAGAGCGCGTAGAGCATGTAGCTGCCGCCCTGCGCGTCGAGCACGTTGTAGAAGAACGCGCCAAATTGCGCGCCGGTGAGCGCAACGCCGGCGTCCGTCACGGTCTGCACGATCACGTCGAGGTCGAGCTCGGCGGCGACCGAGGCGCCGGTGGCGTTTAGCACGGCAAGGCGGCGCGTTTCGTTTTCCAGCGTGGCGACGGCTTCGCGCGTATCGGTGACATCGACGTTGACGCCGATCATGCCGAGGAAGGCGCCGGAGGCGTCGAAGCGCGGGCGCGCGTTGGTGTGCAATTGACGCCAGGTGCCGTCCGACGCGCGGCGGTAGCGCGCCTCGACATTGAAGGGCGCGTGCGTGCGCATGGCTTCGCTGAACGGCGCAAAGAGCGCGTCACGGTCTTCGGGGTGGACGGTGTCGTTCCAGTCGAACGAGGACACGTCTTCTTCGGCAACGCCCCAGAACGCGCGCTGGCCGGCGTTGAGATAGACGCACTTGCCGTTCGCATCGCCCATCCAAAGCATGACGGGCGCGCTTTCGGCGACGAGGCGGAAGCGTTCTTCGCTGTCGCGCAGCGCGGCGACCGCGTTGGCGCGATCGGTCACGTCGGTGGCTTCCACGAAGATGCCGGTGACGGCGCCGCCCTCGTCGCGGATCGGCTGATAGACGAAGTCGAGTTGGAACGTCTGCATCGCGCCGTTGCGGCGGAGTTGCACGGTGGTGGCGTTGCCGACATGCGGCACGCCGGTGCGATAGACTTCATCGAGCAGCGTGACGAAGCCCTGCTGCGCGGTTTCGGGGAGCGCTTCGGCGACGGGCTGGCCGACAATGTCCGGGCGGCCGACGAGTTCGAGATAGGCGGGGTTGGCGAGTTCGAAGACGTGTTGCGGCCCGCGCAGCACGGCGACGGCGGCGGGCGCTTGCTGGAAGAGCTCCTTGAGGCGCGTCGTCTCCGCGGTGCGATCGGCAAGGCCGCGCACATTGGCGGTGGTTTCGTTGCCTTGATTGAAAATGCCGAGCACTTCGCCGGATGGCCCGAGGATCGGCGTGAAGCTATAATTCCAGTATGTCTCGTGGCGCCTGCCGCCGCGCTCCATCAGCAAAAGCTGATCGTAGACGGAAAAGCCCTCCGCCGTTTCGAACACGCGCTCAAATTGCGGCTCGATCACGTCCCAAATGTCGGGCCACACCTCTTTTGCCGTACGCCCAAGCGCCCAGGGATGTTTCTCCGCGGGAATGGGCGCCCATGCATCGTTGTAGAGCAGCGTGAGATCGCGGCCCCAATAGATCGCGGTGGGGAACGTCGCGTGCAGCGCGATGTTGGCGGCGGCGATCAGCGGATCGGGCCAAGTTTCGAGCGCGCCAATCGGCGTTGCGCCCCAATCGTGCGCGCGGATGCGCTCAGCCATTTCACCCTTGCCGGAGAGGCGGCGCAAAGCTGCGTTACGCGGCATGGCGCGCCCCCGAAGCAAAGCGCGGGGCGCGGGCGAAGTAAGTGATCAACGGGTGGCTCGCCGACAATAATGTTTGGGGCATTGCGGCTGCCAATCCGCGCGCAAGTCAATCGCGCAGCTGCTTGATTCGGATATATTTTCGCGCAGAGGAGAATTGTTCCGGTACGATGGAACAACGGTAGCGCACCGCGCGTTGAGCCCTTCGCCTAGCCGCCTGAGAGCTTCGGAATCAGCACGATTTCCGCGTTCGGCGCGATCTCGGCGCTGAGCGCATCCTGATGGATTTCTCCGTCAATCGCGATCGCCATGTTGGCTTCGACATGCGCGCCGAGGCCGGGATAGCGCGTGTCGAGTTCTGCGATGAGACGGCGGACGCTCGCGGCCTCAACGTCGAATGCGCCGAGGCCGCCGGTCATTTCCTTGACGCGCGCCGAGATGGAAACGACGCGCGCCAATTTTTTCAGCCCTGCTCGATCGCTTCGAGCACACGCGGCGGCGAGAGCGGCAGCGCGTAGATGCGCTTGCCGATGGCTTGCCGGACGGCGTTCGCGACGGCGCCGAGCGGCGGCACGATCGGCGCTTCGCCGACGCCTTTGGCGCCGAACGGGTGGCGCGGATTGGGCGCGGTTTCGATCAGGATCGTATCGATCATCGGCAGGTCCGACGCGACGGGCATGCGATAATCGAGGAAGCTCGGATTTTCGAGCACGCCATCGGGGCCGTAGACGTATTCTTCGTTGAGCGCCCAACCGATGCCTTGCGCTGCGCCGCCTTGCAGCTGGCCCTCGACGTAAGACGGATGGATCGCGCGGCCGACATCTTGCGCGGCGGTGTAGCGGATCACGGTGGTGCGGCCGGTTTCGGGATCGACCTCAACGTCGCAGATGTGCACCGCAAAGCCCGGGCCGGCGCCTTGCGCGTTGAGCGAGACTTCCGCCGTGATCGGCCCGCCCGTGCGCGCGGCGCGGCCGGCGATTTGCGCGATGGTGAGCGGCTTCACGTCCTTGCTGGGATCGAGGCAGAACGCGGTCGCGTCGCGCCACTCGACTTTATCGACCTCGCACTCCCACATTTGCGCGGCGCGGCGCTTTAGGTCGGCGACGACTTTCTCCGCTGCTTGCGTGACGGCCATGCCGGTCGCGAACGTGACGCGGCTGCCGCCGGTGGAGCCGGAAAAGCCGATGTTCGTGGTGTCCGCGACGGTGGCGCGCACCCGCTCGATTGGGAGGCCGAGCGTTTCGGCGGCCATCATCGCCATAGCGGCGCGCGAGCCGCCAATGTCCGGGTTCGACGACACGACGGTTGCGCCGCCGTCCTCATCGATGTGCACGGCGCCGGTGCTTTCGCCGCCGATGTTGAACCAGAAGCCGCACGCGACGCCGCGCCCTTGGTTGGGGCCGAGGGGCGCTGTGTAGTGCGGATGGTTCTTCACGGCTTCGAGCGTTTCGAGGAACGCGACGGAGCGGAACGTTGCGCCGTACACAGCTTTCACGCCATCGCGCGCGCCGTTGAGGCGGCGGATATCGAGCGGATCCATGTTGAGCTTGCGCGCGAGATCATCGACCGCGCTTTCGACCGCGAACGCCGCGATCGGCGCGCCGGGCGCGCGATAGGCCGCGACCTTCGGGCGGTTCGACACGACATCGTAGCCGGTAAGCGCGATGTTTTCGATGTCGTAGCACGCGAGCGCGGCCATGCAGGCGGCGTTGACCGGCGAGCCCGCAAAGGCGCCGGCCTGGTATTTCAGCGTGAGATCGCATGCGGTGATGCGGCCTTCGCTGGTCGCGCCGATTTTGATCTCCATCACCGCGCCCGATGTTGGGCCGCTGGCGTGGAAGACTTCATCGCGGCTCATCACGATTTTCACTGGGCGGCCGCATTGCTTGGAAAGCGCGAGCGCGACGGGTTCGAGATAGACGGTGGTTTTGCCGCCGAAGCCGCCGCCGATTTCAGCGGGGATCACTTTTAGATCCGAGAGCGGCATGCCCAGAATCTTCTCCGTCAGCGTGCGGACGAGGAATTGGCCTTGGCTTGAGCACCACACCGTCGCTTGGCCATCGGCGCCGGCGGAGGCGACGCAGGCGTGCGGCTCGATATAGCCTTGGTGGACGGCGGCTGTTTCGTAGCGCCCTTCGATGACGACATCGGCGGCGGCCATCGCGCCCGGCACATCGCCGCGGCCCATGACGATCTTCTGCGCGATGTTCGAGGGCTTATCGGGTTTCGGGGTAACGCCCTTGGTGAACATGTTGGCGTGCAGCAGCGGCGCATCGGGCGCCATCGCGGCTTCGACTTCGATGACGTGCGGGAGCACTTCGTACGTCACCTCGATGAGGCGCACGGCTTCATCGGCGATCTCCGGAGACGTCGCGGCGACAGCGGCGACGGCGTGGCCGGCGTAGAGCGCTTTTTCGCGCGCCATGCAGTTGATCGCGACATCGAGAAGCGCGGTGGCGCCTTCGCCGTGATCGATGTCCTCGCCCTCCCCGAGCACGAAGTTCGCGCCGGTGACGATGGCTTTGACGCCCGGCAGAGCGGCGGCGGCGCGGGTATCGATCTTCACGATCTTCGCGTGCGCGTGCGGGCTGCGCTTGATGCGGCCGGTGAGCATGCCGGGAAGGTGGAAGTCCGCGCCGAATTGCGCGCGGCCGGTGACTTTATCGGCGCCGTCCGGGCGCACTGGGCGTTGGCCGACGACTTTCAGCGTGCGGCCGCCTGCTGCTCCATCGCTCATCGTGCGGCTCCTGCTTTCTTTGTGTCTGGCGCTTGGCGCAGTTCGGCGGCCGCGTCGATCAC
>CAZXNY010000200.1:0-5402 GCA_964642205.1 uncultured Caulobacteraceae bacterium | reverse complement strand
GAGCTTCCGCAGTCACGGCGCGTTCCACGAAGATTGCACGATCTATGTGGCCAAGCGCATCGTGGAAACGATCGCGCCGGCGTGGCTGCGGATCGGCGGGTACTGGAATCCGCGTGGCGGCATTCCGATCGATGTGTTCTGGCAAACGGGCGCGCCGCCGGACGGGCTGTGGCTGCCGGATCAAGGCGTCGGGACGTATCGCGGCAGAGGCTAAATCAAAGCGGCGAACAACGCCGCGCTGTGGGAGGGAAGAATGAAGAAGATCGCGATGATCGCGTGCGCGTTGGCGCTGGGCGCGGTGACGGCGAGCGCGCAGCAAGCGGCGGCGCCGGCGGCGGAAGCGCCGTGGTATCCGTCACGCTACGGCGCGGAAGATACGGCGGGCGCGACGAACAATCTTTCCGAGGCGCATACGCGCAATGCGGCGCGGCTGGTGCGCGAGGGGAAGGTGTATGCGCTCGGCGTCGTCACCAACCGGGAGAGCCCGGCTTACGACCCGCGCTGGTTCAACATCGTGGTCACGCAATCGAATGACGGCACGGGGCCAGTGCTCGGCGCCAACAACGCGACGGCGAATGACGATATCCTGATTACGTATCTCGGCATCGGCACGCAGCTCGACGGGCTCGGGCATCTCGGGATCAATCACCGCTACTATAACGGCATGCGCGCGCAGGACTTCGTGACGCCGAATGGGCTCACGCGGCTCGGCACTGAAAGCGTGCGCCCGATCGCGACGCGCGGCGTGTTGCTCGATATGACGCGGCACTACAATTCCAACCCCGTCGCGCCCGGCACGGCGTTCAACCGCGCGGAGATCGATGCGGCTTTGCGGCGCGCGCGTGTGACGCTGCAGCGCGGCGATGTGGTGCTCTTCCACACCGGCTATCTCGCGGCGGCGGCGCAATCGAACCCAGCGCAATATATCGCGACGCAACCGGGGCTTGGGCTTGAGGGCGCGCGCTATCTCGCGGACGCGGGCGTCGTGGCGATTGGCGCGGACACCGCAGCGCTTGAGGCGATCCCATTCGAGCGCGCGGATCATCCGTTCGTGGTGCACCAGACGCTGCTTGCGCAACACGGCGTGCACATTCTGGAGAACGTGAACACGGCGGAACTCGCGGCCGATGGCGCGACGACGTTTTTGTTCGTGCTCGGGCAGCCGCGCTTTCAGGGCGCGGTGCAGATGGTCGTGAACCCGATTGCGATTAGGTGAGAAATTTTCCCTCCCCGCCAGGGGAGGGTGTCGTCGCGACGCGCGCGGCGTGACGACGGGTGGGGCGGATGCGTTGCCGCTGAAATAGTGGCGCCTGTGTTAGACCCCACCCGTCGCGCTGCGCGCGACACCCTCCCCTGAAGGGGAGGGAAGAGGTGTTCGCTAAAACCGCGTCACGCGGCTCGAAAGATCGGGGCGGGCGCGTTCGATGGCGGGCGCGCTTGCGGTGCCGAGGAAGACGAGCCCGGCGATGCGCTCGTGCGCGCTGAGCCCAAGGCTCGCGCGGGCGCGTTCGTCATAGGTCACCCATTCGGTGAGCCACGTGCCGGCGTAGCCCATGGCGTGCGCGGCGATGAGAAGGCCGTAGCAGACGGCGCCGGCGGAGAGCTGCTGCTCCCATTCCGGGATCTTGTGCGGCGTGTGCGTGGCGCTGACGACCATTATGCAGACGGGCGCAGTGAGGAAGCGCTTCTTCTCGAACGCGATGCGATCGGCGGTGACGCCGTCATCGCCTGCGATCACGTTCGCGATCGCTTCGCCGGCGCGGGTGCGGCCTTCGCCTTCGAACACGACGAAGCGCCACGGGCCGAGCTTGCCGTGATCGGGCGCGCGCGCGGCGAGGCGAATGAGCGTGTCGATCGCATGCGGCGCGGGGCCCGGCTCGGTGAGAAACGCGAACTTCGTGGAGCGCCGGCTCGCCATCAGCGAGAGCGTTTCGATGCTTTCGCGCGCGGAGACGGCCTGATCGTTTTCGTGCGGGCTTTCGGGCACGCGGGCAGGGTCGATGGTCATGGCCGGGACATGCGTGTTTTGAGAACGGTTTGCAAGTAGCGCGGCGCTTAGCCGACGCTGTACGCGCAGAGCTTGTTGCCGTCGAGATCGCGGAAATACGCGAAGTAGATGTTGGGGCGCCGTAGGCCCGGCGCGCCTTCGTCCGTGCCGCCGAGCGCGAGCGCGGTGGTGTAAAACGCATCGACGTCCGCGCGCGTATCGAAGTTGAGCGCGATCATCGCGCCGTTGCCCGGTGTCGCGCGCTCTTTGTTGTGCGGGCCGAGCACGGCGAAGAAGGGGCGGCCGTCCTTGCCGTACACGCGGCCGCCGGATTCGTGCTCCATCACGGCGGTGACGCCGCATGAGCCGAACAGCGCGTCATAGAAAGCCTTGGCGGCCTTGAGATCGTTTGAGCCGACAGTTGCGTAACCAAGGCGCGCCATCGCTTTTGTCCTCCGCTCCCGCCATCATGGCGCGCGACATAGGAGCGTGTTCGTGCAGCGTTGGGAAGAGAGCGGTAATCCGTGGACAGTGCGCAGTGTGACGCGCCCGTTCGAGAATGCGTGGTTCGCGATCGATGCGCATGACACGCTCAACCCTGCGGGCAACCCCGCGAGCTATGCGGTGATCCGCATTCGCCGGCGCGCGGTCGGTGTGTTGCCGATCGATGGCAAAGGCCACGTGCACATGGTGGGGCAGTGTGGCGTTTTCCGCTCGGGCGCTATTCGTGGGAGATGCCGGAAGGCGGCGCAGAGCCAGGCGAAGACACCGCCGATTGCGCGCGGCGCGAATTGAAAGAAGAGACGGGGCTTTCCGCGAGCGACTTGGTCGAGATTTTGCGGATGGACCTGTCGAACTCGCTGACGGACGAAAACGCGGTGCTCTATCTCGCGTTTGGGCTCACGGAGGGCGAAGCCGAGCCGGAGGAGACCGAGGTGCTCGCGCGCCGGTCCGCGCCATTCGCGGAGGTGCTGGAGAGGGTTGTAACCGGCGAAATAACGGACTCGTTAACCGTTGCGGCGGTCTTGCGGGCCCACCACATGGCTGTGACGGGGCGGTTGCCGGAAGCGCTCGCGCGCGTCATGCTGCCCTAAAGACAAGAGGAACGCGAGATGGCTGACGGAAACACCCAGGCCGCGAAGCCGCGCGTGTTCGAAGCTTCGGGCGGCGTGTGGGCGCAATTGCGCATCGAGGCGGTGCAGGCCGCGGCCGAGGAGCCGACGCTCGCGTCCTATCTCCACGCCACGATCCTGCATCACGAGAAGATCGAAGAGGCGCTTTCCTACCACCTCGCGCAGAAGCTGGGCGGCGCGGATATGAGCCCGCTGCAATTGCGGGAAGTTTGCCGTGAAGCGTTCACCGCCGATCCGGACATCGCGCGCGCGGCTGAGCGCGACATGCGCGCCGTGCGTGACCGCGATCCCGCGTGCCGATCCTACCTGCAGCCGTTCCTGTTCTACAAAGGCTATGCGGGCCTGCAGGCCTATCGCATCTCGCATTGGCTGATGAAGCAGGAGCGCGAAATCCTCGCCTATTACCTGCAAAGCCGCATTTCCGAGCTGTTCAGCGTCGACATCAATCCGTCGGCGGAGATTGGCGCGGGCATCTTCATCGACCACGCGCACGGCATCGTCATCGGCGAAACCGCTGTCGTGGAAGACGACGTTTCAATGCTGCATTCGGTGACGCTCGGCGGCACCGGCAAAGAGGGCGGCGATCGCCACCCGAAGATCCGCCGCGGCGTGCTGATCGGCGCGGGCGCGAAGGTGCTCGGCAACATCGAAGTCGGTGAAGAGGCGCGGATCGCGGCCGGTTCGGTCGTGCTCGAGCGCGTGCCGCCGCGCTGCACGGTGGCGGGCGTGCCGGCCAAGCGCGTGGGCGGGGCTTGTTGCGAAGAGACAACGACACCGGCCGAGCTGATGGAGCACCGCTTCGACGCCGGGATTTGAGCGGCCCGTTCTGGGCCGCACTCGTGCGTGTCCTAGCAAGCTATTAACGGCCGCTGCTTAGCCTTCGCGCTCATTTCGAGAGCGAACCGTGCGCAGGCCGACCTCCCAGCGCAATCTGTCCTTGATCCGCGAAAGCGGGTCGACGGCGCGCGTGCTGAATCTCGGCCTCGTCTATGAGCGGTTTGGGCGTGAGCCCGAGCACGGCGAACATCCGATGTTCGTGAACAAGCGGCTCAACCGCGCGCTGGTGTTGAAGCATGCGGTGCGCGCCGATGAGCGCGCAATGTTTGCGCGCGGCGCGCCGCTGACGGCCACGAAGATCGTGCTGCCGTTTGCATCGAGCCATCTCAGCCTTGGCGGCGCGGGCTTCATGGTCGGGCAGAGCGGCTTCGACAAAAGCATGCGCGAGGGCGTCGGCGGCTATCACGACGCGGCCGCGCTCGAGGCCGATAGCGAGCTGCTGTACTTGCTCGATAGCCTGCCTTCGTTCGATCCGTTCTTGATGCGCGAGCGGGTGCGCTCGTGGGGGCGCACGCCGGCGCGCTGCTATTTTGATGTGTCCGAAGCCGATGTGCAGCGCATGCGCGCGTTCGTCGGCGGCGAGATCGCGCAACTCGTGGAACTCGCGTTCGCCAATGGCGGCGCGGCGGGGCGCGATCTTTCCCGCAAGCTCGCCGACAAGCTGATGACAGACGACACCGCTCAGGCGCTCGATCCGCTGCGGCTGACGCTCCGGATGTCGGGCGAGGACTACCGGGAGGGCGTGTTCGCCTGGAAGGGCTTTCTCTATTACAAATGGCTGCTGGCGGACGCAGCCCCACGGCTTGAAGCGTTGACGCCATCAATCGCGGGCATGCGCCTGCTGCGCGCGAGCGGCGAAGACGCGCAGAAGATCGCCGCGATGCGCCGCCAGATCGTCGCGCATGTCGCGCTCGCCAAGAGCCGCGTCGAAGAATACCTGCTGAAATACGATTGCGCGTTCGCGCAGCTTGCGAGCGGAGATGTCGGATCGTTCCGGCAGTTTCTGTTGCAGGCGCCGTCGCTGTTCATGCCGATCGGTGAAGCGGTGGGCGTCATCACCCACGTTGAATCGTTCTGGCGCTTCCGCTTTCCGGGCGGCCTGCGCGCGGAGATGGACGGCGCCGAAGCGCTCGAAGTGATGCAGGATTTCGAGGTGACGCTCGGGAGCTTGGAGCTGATACGCGAAGCGCAGAGTTCGCAGGCGGCGTGATCTTCTCCTTCTCCCCTTGTGGTAGAGGGTGGATCGGCGCAAGCGACGAGACGGATGAGGGGTGCAAGCGCCACGCATTGAAGCGTCGCGCTCGCACCCCTCACCCATGTTGTGCAGCGGAAATCGGAGTGCGGCTTTCCCTCTCCCACAAGGGGAGAGGGCGTGGCGCTGTTACTGACCGGTGACGGAGTAGCTCGCGGCGTTGCCGATCGCGGCGGCGCTGGCGCCGACGCTG
>CAZXNY010000199.1:0-5425 GCA_964642205.1 uncultured Caulobacteraceae bacterium | reverse complement strand
ATCCGGTGAAAGATCTCGATACGGGCAAAGTTGAAATCGTCTCGATGAATCACGGTTTCGCTGTCGATCGCGACACGCTGCCGGGACACGTGAAAGAGACGCATGTCTCTTTGTTCGACGGCTCGAATTGCGGAATCGAGATCGTCGGCAAACCGGTGTTCTCCGTTCAATATCACCCCGAAGCTTCCCCCGGCCCGCAGGACAGCCATTACCTGTTCGAGCGCTTCGCCGCGGCGATGGCCAAGACCAAGCCGGAGGCCGCATGAAACCGGCGCTTCTCGTCAATCCGCCCTTGGGCGGATTTGAGGCGCGCTTGAGCGAAACCTACGATGTGGTCCATTGGCCACAGGCGCAGGCGCGCGCAGGCGACATTCGCGCGGCGCTGACGATTGGTTCAACCGGATTAACCAACGCAATGATCGACGCGCTGCCCAATCTTGGGCTGATCGCGTGTTTCGGCGCGGGCTATGACGGAATTGATGTCAGCCATGCGCAGGCGCGCAATGTCGTCGTCACCAATTGTCCGAACGTGAACAATGAAGACGTTGCGGATGTCGCGCTGGGGTTGATGATTTCAACCGTACGCAAGATCGCGCTTGGCGACGCAAATGTGCGCAGCGGCAAATGGCGCGATGGCATTGGCTACACGCCGCGCTTCACGGGTATGAAGACGGGCGTTGTGGGCCTCGGCGCGATTGGGCTTGCGATTGCGGAGCGCGCGGCGGGCTTCAAGCATGAGATTGCGTGGCAAGGGCCGCGCGCGAAGCCGAATGCGCCGTATCGTTACGAGCCGGATTTGCTGAAGCTCGCGACGTGGGCTGACATTTTGGTGATCGCCTGCCCTGCTTTGCCGGGCACGGAGAAAATGATCAGCGCCGAGGTGATCGAAGCGCTTGGGCCGCAAGGCGTGCTGGTGAACATCGCGCGCGGCTCGATCGTCGATGAAGACGCGCTGATCGCGGCGCTGAAGAGCGGCAAGCTGGGCGGCGCAGGGCTCGACGTGTTCGAGGAAGAACCGACGCCGGCGGCGCGCTGGGCCGATGTGCCGAACACGACGTTGATGCCGCACCAGGGCGGCGGCTCGTTCGAAGCGGTGCGCGCGACGACGCAACTGGCGCTCGAAAACCTCTCGCTGTTTTTCGCTGGCCAGCCGGTGAAGACGCCGGTCAAAGCCTAGCCGCGAAGTTCTTCGCACAACTGGAACTTTTGGCAAAAGCAGCAGCGCTAACTGAAATCGCGCGCGCGCGTTCTATATGTCGCTCATGGCTCCGATCACGATCTCCATCCCTCACAACCTCGGCAAAGCCGAAGCGCGCGCCCGCCTCGAAAGCGGCTTTGGGCGCGTGCGGCAGCAATTTACGGCCGGCGGCGCGATGAACATGCAGGAGAGCTGGGAAGGCGACCGGCTCACGTTCTCGATGAAGGCGATGGGCCAGACCGTGAGCGGGCGGCTCGATGTGCTGGAGAGCGAAGTGAAGATGGAAGTCGATCTGCCGAACATTTTTGCGGCGATCGCGGGCACCATCAAAAAGCGCGTGCAGCGCGAAGGCGCGCTTTTGTTGGAAGATAAGCGGCGCGCGAAGTAGCGGCGCGCTATTCCCTCTCGCCTTTAGGGGGAGAGGGTGAGGGTGAGGGGGCTCGCGCAAAATTGCAGAACCCTCGCGCGCAACGCACTCACCAACTTCATACTCTTCGATATCCCCCTCACCCTGCCCTCTCCCCCTCGAAGGGGGAGAGGGTCGAGGGCGGCCTTAGCGCAGCTCGAACACCACGCTGACGTTCACGACCGTGTCGATTTCGCCAGGCGCGACGGGCGGCGGCGGGGCGGGCGCCAAATCGGCGGACATGCGCGCCATCATCGGCATCGGGATCGGCGGGGAATAGCCGCCGCTTTCGCTGATCGAGATGATGCGGCCAACTTGGAGGCCGGCTGCGCGTGCGTAGAGCGCGGCTCTCCGGCGCGCTTCTTCGATTGCATCGGTGCGCGCGGCGTCGAGCTGCGCATCGGGGTTTTGGTACGAGAACGACACACCCTGAATGGTGTTGCCGCCGGCGTTGACGGCGGCGTCGAGCGTTTGGCCCACGCGATCGAGGTTGCGCACCTTGGCGGTGACGGTGTTCGACGCTTGATAGCCATTGAGGCGCGGCGGCTGGTTCTCTTGATAGACGTATTGCGGGTTGACCGAGATGTTCGCGGTTTGGATGTCGCGCTCGGCCACGCCGGCGCGGCGGAGCGCGGCGACGAGCGCGGTCATGCGCTGCGAGTTGGCTTGGAGCGCGGCCTGGGCGGTCGCGCCCTCGGTTTGGACGCCAAGATTGACGGTGGCCATGTCCGGCCGGCCGGTGGATTTGCCCTCGGCGCTGATCGAAAGGACCGTGCCCTCGACGCCGAGCGGGCCGTGGCGGACGATCTGGACTTCGCGGGTCTGGGTTTCTTGGGCGGAGGCCGCTATGGGCGCTCCAGCGGCGGCGATGGCGAGTGCGGCGGCGGCGATGGCGCGCATGGGTCGGATTCTCCTGACTGCCCGGCTGATCCGAGGCGTGTCCCTTGGGGGCCTCTATCTGATGAACAGATGGGCGAAATGACGGCGAGGAAAGGATTTTTCGGCCGGTTCGGTTCCGAAATCGACGGGCAACTGCGGGGCGCGCGAATCAGTTAACGCCGAATCGCTGTATAATAGGGACACGCGCCCAGGCATGGCGCGGCTCCGACCCTGCCCCGACTCGAACGAGGTTCGCTCCCGCGTGCGTTTCTCTGACGCCTTCCTGCGCCAATTGCGCGACCGCGTGTCCATAGCGGACTACGCGGGCCGCAAGCTGGTCTGGGACAAGCGCAAGAGCCGGATCAGCGCTGGCGACTTTTGGGCCTGCTGCCCGTTCCACCAGGAAAAGAGCGCCTCCTTCCACGTGCTGGACAACAAGGGCCTCTACAATTGCTTTGGCTGCGGCGAGAAGGGCGACGTGTTCGGCCTCGCGATGAAGCTCGAGGGCCTCTCCTTCCCTGAAGCGGTGGCGATGTTCGCGGAGCGTGAAGGCGTGCCGCTGCCGGTGATGGATCAGGAAGAGCGCGCCGCTTCCGACGCGCGGCGCGGGCTCTACGGCGTGATGGAGCGCGCGGCGAAGCTCTACGCGAACGCACTGCGCGGGCCGGAAGGAAGAGCTGCGCGTGCGTACCTGCTTTCGCGGGGGCTCGATGAAGACGTGTGGGACAAGTTCGGCATCGGCCTTGCGCCGGAAGGCTGGACACACGCGATCGATAAACTGCGCGCGGATGGCGTTTCGCTCGACGATTTGATCGCCGCTGGCATTGCGAAACAAGGCGAGGACGGCCGGCGCCCGATTGACGTTTTCCGCGGGAGAATCACGTTTGAGATCGCAGACGCCGGGGGGAAGGTGATCGCGTTCGGCGCCCGCGCCCTCGATCCTCAGGCGCCGGCCAAATACATCAATTCGCCCGAGACGCCGCTGTTCCACAAAGGGCGCACGCTCTACCGCTTGAAACAGGCGCGCGAGATTTTGGCCCGCAGCAAAGCCGATGGGCTCGTCGTCGCTGAAGGCTATCTCGATGTGATCGCGTTCGAGCGCGCGGGCATTGCGGCGGTGGCGCCGCTCGGCACCGCGCTCACGGAAGATCAGCTCGCACTCGTTTGGCGTGCGGGGCCCTCGCCTGTTTTGTGTTTCGATGGCGATGGCGCTGGGATCAAGGCGGCGGAACGCGCGCTCGATCTCGCACTGCCGCAGATCGGGCCGGGCAAGACAGTGCGCATCGCGGTGCTGCCGAAGGGCGAGGACCCGGACGACGTCTATCGCCGCGCGGGCCCGGAAGCGCTCGCGCCGATGATCGCCGCTGCGCTCGGCGCGGCCGATGCGCTGTTCGAGCGCGAGCAGCGGCGCGGTCCGTTGAAGACGCCGGAGCAGAAAGCCGCGTTCAAGGACCGGCTGAAGCAGGCCGTGTTCAAGATCGGTGACGAAGAGACCAAGCGGCAGTACCTGCGGGACCTGATGAGCCGCGCGGATGCGGCGCTGCGCCCCCCGCCCCGGCCGTTCGGCAAGGACGGCTATGGCAAAGGCGGTTACGGGCGCCCACCTCAGATCCCGCCGCTGACCTCGGAGCTCAGGGCCAAGACCGCCGGCGGCCCGGCCCAGGCCCGGTTCGTGGCCGAGGACCTCCTCCGCGCCGCGATCGACCGGCCGGCAATCCTGGAGCAGAGCCTCGAGTGGATCGACCGGATGCGGCTCTCCGATCCGGAGCTAAAGGCGATCCGCGCTGCGATTCAGGCCCTCACCCATGCGGAAGCCGAGCATGGAGCGGTTGACCGAGAGGCAGTGAGCCGCCATTTGGTCATCATGGGGGAGGAGCGCGCTTTGGCGCGCATTTCGCGTTGGCCCGCGGCCAAAGTCCCGTTTGGGGTCGAGGCCGGGGGGAACGAAGCGGCCGAGGCCGAGTGGTTGGCGCGCATGACGCTCGAAGTCATTTTGCCGTCTATTCAGGAGGAAATGGCCGCCGCGCGCCGTGATGCGGACGCCGGCGACCCCGCCGCATTTGAACTGTTTCAAGCGCTCGGCCGCGAGGCCAGGGCGCTCAAGGCTCAGGCTCTCGATACGAGCGCTGAGCCCGACGCCGCATGAGGGGCGATTCAGCCCCCTATTAGTAGAGACCCTTTTTCGTCCCGGAGACGAGCGCACGATGGCAAAGAACGACGAAGCCCAGACCGAAGAGAAAGAAGCCCCGGACGGGCCGATCCTGGATCTCTCGGATGCTGCCGTGAAGAAGATGATCAAGCTCGCGAAATCGCGCGGCTTCGTCACGCACGAGGAGCTCAACAAGGTGCTTCCGAGCGAGGAGTTCACCTCCGAGCAGATCGAAGACACCATGTCGATGCTCTCGGAGATGGGCATCAACGTCGTCGACAACGAAGAAGAAGCCGCCGAGGCCGAAGAGGACGGCGCCGGCCAGACCCGCGCGGTCGCGACCCGGGCGGACGGCAAGCCGCCCGTCACCAACATGCGCGAAGACGCCGACCGGACGGACGATCCGGTGCGGATGTATCTCCGGGAAATGGGCAGCGTCGAACTGCTCTCCCGCGAAGGCGAAATCGCCATCGCCAAGCGCATCGAAGCCGGCCGCGACGCGATGATCCGGGGCCTCTGCGAGAGCCCGCTCACCTTCGAAGCCATCATGGTGTGGCGCGACGAATTGCGTGAGCAGAAGATTCTGCTGCGCGACATCATCGATCTTGAAGCCACCTACGGCGCCGAGATGGGCATCACGCCGCCATCCGCGCCGGGCGTGAACGCCGATGGCCTCGTCGATCCTGAGCAAGCCAAGATCGAAATCGCCGAACAAGAACGCAAGAAAGCCGAGAAGGTAGCGGCCCAACGCGCGGCCCTTAGCGGCCCGCCAGCGGCGAGCGACGAAGACGGC
>CAZXNY010000198.1:0-5436 GCA_964642205.1 uncultured Caulobacteraceae bacterium | reverse complement strand
CGCCGGCGATCACCGCCTCGCCTGTCACTGCGCCGAACTCGCCGCCCTCGCCGATCCGGGCAGCCACGCCGTCCACGCCGCACGCGCGGACGTCTACGAAGCGCGGATGAAAACCGAAATGTCGCTCATGGCCCGCGGCGTCTACGGCGACGCGTCCAAAACCTCGCGCGACAAGAGCGGCAAGAACGAGAGCTAGCGCCTTTTCCCTCCCCGCCAGGGGAGGGTGTCATGCGAAGCATGACGGGTGGGGTGGAATCGAAGACGCCAATAGCAAAGCGGCGCGCAGCCGCCCCACCCGTCGTCGCTTCGCTGTCGCACAACGACGACACCCTCCCCTAGCGGGGAGGGAATTGCGCCGGGATGACTTGTCAGCGCGCGCCGTAGCGAAACCGCGCCGCAGCCCCGATCGCATTCTGCGCCAACACGCCGAGCGGCTTGATGCGCGCCTTCACGCGCTCGAACTGCATGACGTTCTCGATGCGCGCATCAAGAAACGCCCACGTCGGCGCGCTGTCTTCGCTCTCATCGGCGAACCAGCGCGCATATGTCGAGGCGAGCACGCCCATCAGGATCGTGCGCTTGGTGTAGAAATTCTCGTCGGTCGAAACATCGCCGAGCGCGCGCCAGAGCCGGTCCGCCGTCCGCCACAGGATCGGCGCCGCTTCCCGCGCCCGGTCCGGGCGGGCATAGAACCGCGTCATCGCCCGGGCGGCGGCCTTGTAGGGCGCCTGCGCCTCGATCCGGGCCCGCACGGCGGTGCGGACCTTGTCCCGGATCCGCATGGTCTTGAGGTCGAGCCCCGAGAGCGCCCCCAGCATGGCCTGGTCGGCCCGGTCCGCGAACGCGTCCGCCAGTTCCCGCACCCCGTTCGGGGCCGCCAGCATCGCCTCGCCCTCGCTCATCCCCACCTCAGCCGCGGCGGCCTTGAGGGCCGCCTCGGTCCAGCCAAGGGCGGCGGCATGGGGCGGGAACGCGTCCAGCAGGCGCTGGCGCAGGCGGAGGGACGGCGGTTCGCGGTCGGGCATGGCCCGCTTATACCCCTTTCCCTCCTCTTCAGGGGAGGGTGTCGCCGCAGGCCACGGGTGGGGATACAGCCTCAAGACGTGAAAGAACGGCGGGAGGGGTGACACGGCGGGGCCGATTTGATATTGCCCCGCGCTTCCGAGAGCAGATTCCAGACCCCGCCGGGAGAGTTCCCCATCGTTCAGATTTTCGTCCGCGACAACAATGTCGATCAGGCATTGAAAGCGCTCAAAAAGAAGATGCAGCGCGAAGGCACGTTCCGCGAAATGAAGCGCCGGAACCACTTCGAGAAGCCCTCGGAAAAGCGCGCCCGTGAATCGGCAGAAGCCGTTCGCCGCGCCCGTAAGCTCGCCCGCAAGCGCGCCCAGCGCGAAGGCCTGCTGCCCCGGAAGTAGTTCTTACCGCTCGAGCGCCAGGGCTTCCCTGAGCGCTGTGCGATGATCGGCCCACGCAGGATCGCCCCAAGGCGGATCGCACTCGGCCAAAAAATAATGCATGTGCGGAAACCAGCCGGGCTCATTTGGAGCGCGCGCTTCGACGTCTTTGACGCCCGCACCGAATGTCGGCGCCACCGGCCCGCCGACGAGATCGCCGCGCAACAGACCCTGCATCGGAAAATAAACGTTCGTCCAATGCGTCGCCGCAAACACCGCTGAATTATGCGGCGCGCGCGGCGCGGCCGTTGGATCGTCGGCCGTCGCAGCGTTGCGCGAATACGAAAACCGCCGCGCGCCGTTCGTGAAAATCTCAAATTGCGGCGGGTTCGCCGCCACCTCGCGCCGCTCCATCAGCTGCGCAAATTCGTCAGGCGAGTCCGCGAGCAGCGTCGACGCATGCGCGATCGGGCTGCCGAGCGTGACGAGATCGCTGATCAGCCACAGCGGATGCCCCTCCGCGTCGGTCTCGTTCCGCAGCGCATCGAACAACGCCGCCTGCGCTTCCCGCCACCGCTCCAGCGTTTCCGCGCCATTGAGCGCGAGCGCGGCCGTCTCCGCTTGCGCGAGCGCGGTCTGCACCGCGCCTTCGCGGTCCATCAGCCGGTTGCGCCGGCCCCAATAATTCATCGCCAGCTCGTAGGCGATGATGCCGCCGAGCGAATGCCCAACCAGAATGATCCGATCGTACTTGCCGCTCTTATGCAGCGCATCGATGAGCCGCAGCCCCTCTTCGCGGATGCGCTGGCGGCACTCGATGTTCTTCGGAGCGGGCCGCAAATACCGCGCCGCATCGCCAAGCACGGGCGAAAAGAAAATCTGATCGGCCACCGCGAACGCGACGAACGCCGCCAGAAACGCCACCGCCATCGCGAAGAACGGCAGAAGCTGGCCCGAAATGCCAGCAAACAAGCTCGTCGCGAACGCCAGCACCATGAAGAACGCAACGCCGCCCGCCAGGAAGCGCAGCGCGCGCCACGCCTTGTGCAATTGCGGCGGCACGCTATCGCGCTTTCGGAGCATCAAATGCCCAAGCCACGCGAGAACGTCGCTCAGCACGTTGCCGTGCATGAGGTGCGCCCAGTAGTATTCGAAAAAATCGGTGCGCTTGCCGTCCGCGTTGAAATTCGTGGAGAGCCGCCGCAGCTCGAAAACGCCGCTCATCTCATCCGGCTCGGAATAGACTTTGCGCTCGGGCGCGCCGGGACGCACCGGCGCCTTCAGCCACACCAGCTCAACAAAGCGCCACAGCGTCGACATCGGGCGCTGCTCGCCGATGCCGTGGATGAGAAGAACCGCCTGTTTCTTGCCCGACGCCATGTGCCTCGCAGAAAAATGGCGCAGGCGTCAGCCGTCAACCGGACATGCTTTCTGCGCGATTAAGTGAGCGCGATTGACGCAGGCGCGGGCCCTCGCGACATTGCTGCCGCCCTCCCCAAACGCTGGGACGGCGCGGCAAAACGTGCGGGGGACACATGGCGTACTGGCTCGTCAAATCTGAACCCGATGCGTTCTCGTGGGACGATCAGGTCAAGCGCGGCGCCGAGGGCGAACCGTGGACGGGCGTTCGCAATCACACCGCCAAGCGCAATCTGCAGAGCATGAAGAAGGGCGAGCTCGCGTTCTTCTATCACTCGAACGAAGGCAAGGAGATCGTCGGCATCGTCGAGATCATCAAGGAAGCCTACAAAGACCCGACCGACGAGAAAGGCGTGTTCTACTGCGTCGATACGAAAGCCGTGAAGCCGCTGCCGAAACCCGTGACGCTCGAAACGATCAAGACCGATCCGAAATTGGCAGAAATGGCGCTCGTGAAATTCTCGCGCCTCTCCGTGCAGCCCGTGACGCCCACCGAATGGAAATACATCTGCAAACTCGGCGGCCTGAAAATCTAACGCCTCACTTGTCGGCCGGGTACTTCTCTTTCATGCGCGCGTAGCTCGTCGCGATTAGCGCACGCAGCACATCTTCGTCGACCTCTTCAAGCCGCCCGAGATAGAGACAGGACTTTCCGGTCTTGTGCTTGCCGAGCTTCTTCAGCAGCGCCGCCTCTTCCTTGCCGCCCATCAGCACGTAGACGACCATGTTCGCCTTGCGCGGCGAAAAGCCCATGCGGCACGCAACACCCGTATGCCCGCTGTCATACGTATAGCGGTAGCTGCCGAACCCGATGATCGACGGCCCCCACATCTTCGGCTTCTCGCCCGTGATCTCGCGCATGATCTTCACGAGCTTCTTGGCGTCCGCACGCCGCCCCTCATTCGGCACGGCCTCAATGAACGCCGCAACGCTCACGGTGGTCGGCTTGGTCTTCGCTTCGTAGGCCACGTCACTTCCTCAGCGCATCGAGCGCGCGGCAGAACGCGCCGGGCGCATTGCCCTGGTCGCACGCCATGCCGCCCATCGAGAACACGAAGATGATGATCGCGATCAGCGGGAAGATCACGCCGATCGCGCGTGTGATGAAGAGCGACAGCGAAAACGACGGGCGCTCATGGGCCGCCGCAGTTCTGCGGCCGGGGCGAACCGCCGGTGCTTCGTCTTCATCGTCTTCGTCAGCGCCGCGTCGGCTCTCGCCGACTTGAATGCGCACGTTCTCCATCGTCACGTTCTGCAGCTTGATACCGGGCGCTTCAAAATGCGTCGGCGTCGGCGCGACAGGCATCGGCTCTGCGCGCACGATCGATTGCACGATCGCGAGAAAATGCTGGAAGCGCGGATCGTCCGCCCCGCCGCTCCACGCCGCAAGATCGGCGTATTGCACCTCGCGAAACCCAAGCGGCGGCGAGACAAGATCAAGCCGCACCGGCGCCAGCACGCGGCGGCGCAAGCCCTCGTTCGCCTCCTCCATCACCCATTGGCCAGCTTCATGATCGATGCTGTCCTGCGTCCACACCGCGACGACGCAGCGCGCGCCATCGAGCTGCTTGGCGATCTCGGCGCGCCACGACATCGAGGGCGCGATCCCCTCGTCCCACCACACGTCGAGCCCCGCAGCGCGCATGTGCTCGACGAGCGGCCGCACGCGGTCGCGATCGGATTTTTTATAGGAGACGAAAACGTCCGGCATGGCTTCCCCCGCTGCGGGCGGAACTTAAGCTAGCGCGCTTCACCGAGGAACGTGAAGATATCGTCATAGAGCCCGCGCTCCGGCAGATCGCCGTGATGGCCGCCTTCGTAGCGGTGGAAACTCTTGGGCTCATTCGCCAGCGCAAACATCTGCTCGCCCATAGCGAACGCGATGACCTCGTCACTGTCGCCATGCGCGACGAACACCGGCATGCGCACGCGCCCGATATAGTCGCGCGAGACAAACGTATCGCGCATCAGAAGACCCATCGGCACAAAGCGCGGCGCGTTCTCGCTCGCAATGTCGAGCACGCCCGTCATTGGCGCCTCAAGCACAAGCGCCCGCGCCTCACGCTCCGCCGCAAGCTGCACCGCGACCGCCGACCCAAGCGAGAACCCGTGAATAACAATGTCGCGCGGCGCAACACCGTCCGAGATCAGCGCCGCATACGCCGCGCGCGCATCCTCGCGAAACCCGCGCTCACTCGGCCGCCCCGTCGACCCCGCGTAACCGCGATAAGACGGCATCAGCAAACCGGCGCCGCGCGCCGCGAGCGCCGCAATCCGCGGGCTATCGTTGTGCGGGGAATGGCCGTTGCCGTCGAAAAACAAAAACGTCGGCTGCCCCGCCTGCGCATCCATCCGCCAAGCACGCAGCGTCTCACCGTCCGCCGTCTCAATCGCAATCTCGCGCACGCCCGGCGCGGTTGGCGCGGGGCGGTCGGGCGTTGGGTGATACGTCGCGTCGTACGCTATGGCGTTCACAGCTGTGCGCGTCGCGTAAGCGCCAAACGCCAAGAGGCCAACGATTGCGAGGAGCCAAACGACCCAGCTGCGCATCTCGCTCTCCCTCAGAGCGCCTTCACGATCTCTTCCGTCATCTTCTTGGCGTCCGCGAACAGCATCATCG
>CAZXNY010000197.1:0-5460 GCA_964642205.1 uncultured Caulobacteraceae bacterium | reverse complement strand
AGCGATGAGCGCGGTGAACGCCGTGCTCGAACGCGAATACCCCGATCTCGTCATCACGCATCACCCGCAGGACACGCACCGCGATCACCGCGAAATCTCGCGCCTCGTCACCGCGCGCATCCGCGAAACGCAGCGCTACATGTATCTTGAGCCGATCTACGGCACGGCCGCCGCGCCCAACATCGTGCTCGACACCAGCGCGCATTGGCAAACCAAACTCGCCGCGGTGCGCGAACACAAAAGCCAGAACCTCGAGCGCGACGTGATCCCCGGCGTCGAGACGTGGAACAAGTTCCGCGCCCTCCAGCTCGGCGCGCGCGGCGTCACGCACGCCGAAGGCTTCATCATCCCCGGCGGCCTCTCGATGCTGAGCCCCGTGAAGATGCTAGAGAAGGTCGCGAAGATGCGCGTGCTCTACTGAACCAGTCCCGGGGCCCGTTCCGGCCCCGTAACCGCCGTCACAGCAATCCGGCCTCCCCCATGCGAACTATCCTGCGTTCCCGGCGTTAACCGGGGCAGATGGATCAACGCGGCCGAGAGGAAAAATCCTTAACGCCGCCAATGGGTTAAAGGATTTTGCGTGTCATGGGTCGCCGGTTTGTCGCTGCTGTCGCTTCGGTTCTCGCGTCGCTGACGCTGGTCGCCGCCCCTGCGAACGCCGCCTGCATCGACCAGGCCTTCCAAAACACCGTGACCCTCACCGACGCCGCCGGCGCCGTGACCCACTACTATTTCGAGCCGAACGGCTCCTACGCCGAGCAGCGCCCGAACGGCGAACGCCTCGCCGGCGCGTGGGAAGTGCGCGGCGAGCGCCTCTGCCTCACGCCAGAAGGCGAAGGCCGCTACTGCATCCCCTACCAAGCCGAACGCAATGTCGGCGAAGCCTGGGAGATCCACACCGCGACGCGCGAGCTGATGTACGTCGCGATGGTGAGCCCGGGCCGGTAACTCTGACCGCTAAGCCGTCTTCTCGCGCTTCGGCGCCTGCAGCAGCTCCAACGTGTACCCGTCCGGGTCTTTGGCGAACGCGATCAGCGTTGGCCCAAGGCCCGGCGACGCGCTGGGCTCGCGCGTGATGACCCCGCCCGCATCGCGGATACGCGAAACGATCGCGCCCACATCGTCGACGTAAAACACGAGCTTGCCCGCGAACGCCGCGTGATCGCGCGCCACGCCATCGGTGTACTGCATCAGCACCACCGAGCCGCCCTTCTCGAACCCGACGACGCTCTCGTCCATGTTGGGCAGCTTGAACGTCTGCGTTTCCCGCATCCCGAGCACGCGCGTGTAAAATTCTACCGAGCGCTTCAAATCGCTCACGCTCACGCCCGCCGCCGCAAACCGATCGGCCATGTCTCTCTCCCCGCTTGTTGTTGTGATTTACCCGATATTCCGGCGCATCAAGGAGTGCACGCGCTCCCAGTGCTTTTCCGACGCGTATTGGTGATAGCGCGGCCCGCGCGGCGCAAAACCGTGCTCGGCGCCCGTGAAGAAGTCGATCGTGTGCAGCACGCCAGCGGTGCGCAGCGCGGCCTGCATGCTTTCCATGTCCGAAATGGGCGCCGTCGGATCCGCATCGGCCCAACCGAAATAAAGCTCGCCCTTGATGTTCGAGACGTTGAGGTGGCTCGAATCCGGCTTATCCGTCACGAACCACGCGCCGTGCACCGACGCTGCCGCCACAACGCGCCCCGGCAATTCGTTCGCAAGCGCCACCACCAGCGGCCCGCTCATGCAAAAGCCAACCGCGCCGACTTTGCCCGTCGCCGCCGCGCGATCTTGGTCCGCGAAGTTGAGCAGCGCCACCGCATCCGCCACCGCGCCAGCCTTCGTGATCGCGCCCATCAATTCGCGGCGCGCATGCATGTCTTCATCGCTCGCGCCGAACTCGCGATACGCGCTGTTCCGGTAATAGAGAAACGGCAGCATCACGTAATAGCCCGCCGTCGCGAGCCGGCACGCCATCTCCTTCAGCGCCGGGCGGATCGACGGCGCATCCATGTAGTAGAGCACCACCGGATGCGGCCCGCCCTCTTCGGGATGATAGACGAACGTCGTCATCGACCCTTCGGGCGTCTCGATCTCAACCTGCCGCTCGATCATGCAAAGCTCCTACGCGACGAGATCGCGATATTCGGGATGGCGCTGAATGAACGCCACGGCGTACGGGCAGATCGGGCGCACTTTCATGCCGCGTTCGCGCACGATCGCGAGCATGCCCTCCATCAACCGCCCCGCGGCCCCCGTGCCCCGAAGCGCCATCGCGGCTTCCACATGCGGGATCGTCAGCACCCCGTCCCGGCGCGTGTAATCGGCGAACGCCAGCTCGCCCTGCTCTTCCAGCTCGAACCGCTTCTTCGCTGCATTATCTGTGACGGCGCTCATGGATCGGTAACCTCGTCGGCGCACGGGCCGTTAACGGCGACCATGCTACTCAGGCTCTGGGTATAGCGGGAAGAAATTCCCACGCGATCATAACGTTTCACGGCGCACCCGGTTCGGACGCCGATGGAAGAGCTGCGCGAGGGCGGGAATGCTCAACCGGTTGGTCTATTTCAGCGAGCGCCTGTGCTCGGACGAGGATTTGCGCGCCATCATGGCCGCCGCCGCGCCCCGCAACAAAGCCCGCAACGTCACCGGCCTCCTCGTGGCCGACGAGACCAGCTTCATCCAAATCCTCGAAGGCCCCCGCAACGCCGTCTCCGGGCTCTTCCAGGAGATCGCCCGCGACCCGCGCCACCGCGAGCTCACGCTCGTTGAGATGGTCGAGATCGCCGCCCCCTCCTATCCGCGCTGGGGCATGGCGCATGTCAGCGAGCCGGCAAAGGTCGAAGCGGCTTGGCAGCGCATCGTGCGCAGCCGCATGTCGCCCTGCTCGCTCAATGTGATGCAGCTGCGCGGCCTCCTAAAAATTGCGCTGGGCGACGCCGTCATCCAGCCGCAGCCGCAGGCGATCGCCGCCGTCGCTTAAGCCATCGGCTTGGGTTGCCACAACTCGATCTTGAGCCCCTCGGGATCGATGATGTGCGCGAACCGCCCGTTCGGCTCATCCGGAAACATCTTCACCGGCTCGACGCCGTGCTCTTTGCAGCGCGCCAGCACGCCATCGAGGTCATCGACCGCCAGATTGAGCATGAACGGCTTCTGCGACGGCTCCATGTAGTCGGTCGTTTCCGCGAACGGGCTGAACACGGTCGCCGCGCCCGCGTGCCCCGCCATCGCGTCCGGCAAGAACAGCGCCCCGCCCCAATCGTGAAAGTCGATCCCCAGCACGGTCTGGTACCATTCCATCAGCTTCTGCTTGTCGCGCGCCTTCCAGAACACGCCGCCGACCCCGAGCACTTTGGCCATCCGGCCCTCCTGCGCTAAGCGAAGCCCATGAACTACCGCCACGCCTTCCACGCGGGCAACCACGCTGACGTGTTGAAACACCTGACGCTGGCGCTGATCCTCCAGCGCCTCGCGCAGAAGACGACGCCCTTCGCCGTGATCGATACGCACGCCGGCGCCGGCGTCTACGATCTCACGAGCGAAGAAGCGCGCCGCAGCCCGGAATGGGAAAACGGCATCGGCAAACTGTGGGATTGGCCGAATGCGCCTGCGCCATTCGCCGCGTACCGCGAAGCAATCGCCGCGCACAACACCGGCGATATGCTCACGCGCTATCCGGGCTCACCGCTCTTCGCCGCGCACGCCATGCGCGCGCAAGATCGCCTCGTGCTGTGCGAACTCCATCCCGAGGAAGCACAAAAGCTGCGCAAAGAAATGCGCGGTCTTCGCGATGGCCCAACCATACAAGTCCACGAGCGCGACGGCTTCGAAGCTGTCAGTGCGCTCACGCCGCCGCCCGAACGGCGCGGTCTCGTGCTGATCGATCCGCCCTACGAAGCGAGCGATGAACTCGCCGCGTCTGTCCGCGCCATCAAAGCCGCGCAAGCGCGCTTCGCGCACGGCGTCTATCTCTGGTGGCGCCCGCTGAAAGACGCCGCGACGCTCGACGCCGCCGATTCAGAACTCGCGGGAGAAAAGCTCCGCGCCGATCTCTGGGTCGCCCCACCACAACGCACCGGCGCGCTCACCGCCTCGAGCGTGCTCGTGCTCAATCCGCCCTACGGACTCAAAGAAGCGCTCACCGAAGCGCTCCCGCACATCGCGCAACGCCTAAGCACGGACGGCGGCGCACGCGTGCGCTGACCCAACCACCCTTATTCCAGGCGAAGCGAAGCGGAGACCCGGAACCCAAAGGCCGCGCAATCCACGTTTGCCGTGGGTTCTGGATCGCGCTCCGCGCGTCCGGAATGAGGGTTAAGTCTGTTGTAGAAAAAGAGAGCCCTCAGCCCTCGGTGTCGATCGCATAGCCCGCGCTGCGCACGGTGCGGATCGGATCGTCCGGCTCGCCGTTCGAGGTCAGCGCTTTGCGCAAGCGCCCAATATGCACATCGACGGTGCGCGCTTCGACGTAAACATCAGAGCCCCACACCGCATCGAGCAATTGCTCGCGCGAGAACACGCGCCCCGGATGCCGCATCAGGTGATCGAGCAACCGGAATTCCGTCGGCCCCAGATGAATCTCTTTGCCGCCGCGCTTCACGCGATGCGCCACACGGTCCATCACGATATCGCCGCAGGTGAGCTTGTCGTCCGTCAGCGCGGGGCGGATGCGGCGCATCACCGCCCGCAGCCGCGCCATCAGCTCGCTCATCGAGAAGGGCTTGGTGATGTAATCGTCCGCGCCGGTATCGAGCCCGCGCACGCGCTCGCTCTCATCGTCGCGCGCCGTCAGCATCACAATCGGCGTGTTGCGCGTTTCGCTGCGCATTCGCAACCGCCGGCACACTTCGATGCCAGGCGCCTTCGGCAGCATCCAGTCGAGCACGACAAGATCGGGCGGCGTCTCTTCCGCCACCAGTAACGCCTCTTCCCCGTCCATCGCGAGCGAAACGCGATAGCCCTCTTTCTCCAGATTGTATTTCAAGAGCGTCGAGAGCGATTCATCGTCTTCGACGAGGAGGACATGGGCGCTGGTCAATCGTCGCTCCCAGCAGAATCGTCGGCCTTCGGTCGCTCGGTGGCGATCTCTTCGCCTGTCACGAGGTAGTGCACCGTTTCCGCGATGTTGGTGGAGTGATCGCCAATGCGTTCGATGTTTTTGGCGATGAACAGAAGATGCGCGCCCGCGCTGATCATGCGCGCGTCTTCCATCATGTAGGTCAGCAATTCGCGAAACAGCGAATTGTAGTGACTGTCGATGTCTTCGTCCTGAAACCAGACGGCGATCGCGGCCTTCACATCGTGATTGGCGTACGCGTCGAGCACTTGCTTGAGCTGCGCGCCCGCGATCTTGCCCATGCGATCGACGCTGCGCGTCAGCGAAATCGGCTCGGCCTGGTTCAGCACCAGCGCGCGCTTGGAGATGTTTTTGGCCAGATCGCCGATGCGCTCGAGATCGCTCGCGATCCG
>CAZXNY010000196.1:0-5471 GCA_964642205.1 uncultured Caulobacteraceae bacterium | reverse complement strand
CGCGATGGCTCCAAGAAGATGTCGAAGTCCGATCCGTCGGATGCCTCCCGCATCAATCTGACCGATGACGCAGATGCGATCGCCAACAAGATCAAACGCGCCACCACCGATCCGCAGCCGCTGCCGGAAACCGTCGACGGGCTGAAGGAGCGCGCCGAAGTCGAAAACCTGGTCGGCATCTACGCCGCCGTTACCGGGATGAGCGCCGAGGATGTGCTGAAGGAGTGGGGCGGCAAGGGCTTTGGCGCCTTCAAGCCGGCGCTGGCCGACGTCGTGGTGGCCAAAGTCGCGCCAATCGCCGCCGAGATGCGCAAGCTCACCGCCGATCCTGCTTCGCTCGACGCGATTTTGCGCGATGGGGCAGAACGCGCGCGGGCGCTCGCTGCGCCGATCTTGGACGAAACGCAGCGAATCGTCGGATTCTGGCGCTAGGAGAACGCCATGAGGATTGCCGCCGCCGTACTGTTTGCCGCCCTCGCGCTCGCTGCGTGCGGGCAACAGAGCCCGCAGCAGTTCGCGGAAACGACATCCGCGCCGGCGGCGCCCTTGCTCCGCGTCGAGAGCCTCACCGTCACGGCAACCGTCGATGCGCGCACGCCGAGCAGCGCGTACTTCACCGTGCGCAACGATGGCGGGGAGCCCGACCGGCTCGTCAGCGCGGCCACGACCGTCGCGGACCGGATCGACATTCACGAAACGCGCGTGAACGACAAAGGCGAAGCGCGCAGTTTCTCGATTGTCGGCGGCGTGCCAATTCCGGCCGATGGGCAAGTCGCCTTCGCGCCGGGCGGGCTGCACCTGAAGGTGATCGGCCCGCATGCGCCCCTTAGCGAGGGCGCGCGCATCCCGGTGACGCTGACATTCGAGCGCACGGGCGCGGTTCAATTCGAGGCGGTCGTCACGCCCGCGCCGCCGCCGCGCGGATAAGCTGGCGCCATGACACTGGCGCAGCGCTTCCGCTGGTTCGTGTACCGCTTGCGCGCACGCTTCAGCCGCGCGCCAGACAACGCGCCGGTCGTCACGGTCGAGAATGGGGCCGCCGACAAACTGACGCTCGCCGCGCGTGTGCGCGCACGGCTCCATCGCTATTTCCGGATGGCCGGCGGCTTTGTCGTCACGCTGCTCTTGCTGGGCGCTGTCGGGCTCTACCTGCTTGCCGTCGTGAGCCGCGTGTCGTTCGCGTTGTCGCCCGTACTGGAAACGCCCGAGCATTCGCCGCGCGCGATGGCCGCCGCGGAATTTCTGTTTCGCCTCCCGCAAGCGGGCGTGCTCGATGAGCAACATCTGTTTGCAACGCCAGGCTTGCGGCGGCGTGAGGCCGCCGCATTCGAGGCCGCCGCGGAGCCCGCGCGCGCGTATGTCGCGCTGCTGCGCATTCGCCGAGGCGCCCGCGATCCGCTGATCGAAGAGGCGCGCGAGTCCGTGCAGACTGAGCAAAGCGCGCCGGCGGATGCGCTCGATCGGCTCGCCGCGGCCGCGTCCCGCCAACAAGTCGTCATCGATACGTCACCGCAGGCGTTCCGCACGCTCGCGGCGGAAGCCTCCGCATCGCTCGCCGCGCGCGCTGCAGATCTTGCCGAACGCGCCCGGAGCTCGGGCGTGGCGCTCGAGGATGACGACGCATTTCACGCGGCGCGCGGCGAAGCGTATGGCTGGATGGTTTTGCTTCACGCGGCCGCCGCCGATACGGATGACGCCGCCGTACGTGACTCTCCGGCGCTGGCGCGGGCGATGACTGCGCTTGCGCATGCCGCGGACTACCGGCCCGTTCTGTTCGTCACGGGCCCGCGCGGCGGCGTCTTCGCGCCGAACCATCTTTCGGTCGTCGGGCTCGATATTGCGATTGCGGCGCAAGAAGCGCGCGAACTCGCCACGCCCCGTTAGGCGCGGTGGGCCAATCTTGCCGCAAAGCGCGGATTGCTTCAGGTTCTCCACATGAGCGAAGGCTTTGCCTGCCTCGTCGTTGCCGACGAAAGCGCGGAATTTCCCGCTGCGCTGACCTACGCCGCGCATCTCGCGCGCGGCGGCGGCTGGCGCTTGCTCATGCTGCATGTGATCGAGCCGAGCGAGCCCGCGCCCTGGGTGACGGTGAGCGAGGAGATCGCGCGCCAAGCCCAAGCGGGCGCAGAAGCCCTGATCGAACGCTTCGCCGCCGAAGCGTGGGCGGAAGCGGGCGTTACTGCCGAGGGCGTTATCCGGCAGGGCGAGCTGCGCCCTGAAATGCGCAAGCTGATCGACGAAGACTCGGCGATCAAATTGGTTGTTTTGGCGGCCGGCAGCGGCCCTGGCGGGCCGGGCGTGCTGGTGTCGTCGATCGCGAAAGGCCACGGCATGGGGGCGCGCGCCGTTCCGGTGATGATCGTGCCGGGAGCGCTCACGAAGGACGAGATTCGCGCGCTCTCGGGCGCGGCGCCGGCGCCGCAGCCAGGCGCATCTGCTTGACCGGCGGGCGCCGAGCGCCCACCTCAGCCACGTAACAGAGACGGACAATGTTCATCCAAACCGAAGCCACGCCTAATCCGGAAACGCTCAAGTTCCTGCCTGGGCGGGACGTGCTCGGCGCCGGCGGGCGCGATTTCAGCGACGTGCAAGCCGCCGCCGCTTCTCCGCTCGCGATGGAGCTCTTCCAGATCGACGGCGTGAAGCGCGTCTATTTCGGGCCGGACTTTTTAACCGTCGCGAAGGACCCCGCGATCGAGTGGCCGCACCTCAAGCCACACATCCTCGCGGCGATCATGGAGCACTTCGTCTCCGAACGGCCGCTGCTGCTGGAAGAGGGCGCGAGCGAAGAAGCGGACGTCGCCTACGAAGGTGACGCCGCGGAGATCGTGAAGGAACTGAAAGAGCTGATCGAAGTGCGCGTGCGCCCCGCCGTCGCGCGCGATGGCGGCGACATCACGTTCCACTCCTGGGATCACACGAACGGCATTGTGAAGCTCAACATGAAGGGCGCGTGCGCGGGCTGCCCGTCTTCGACGCTCACGCTGAAGCAGGGCATCGAAAATATGCTGCGCCACTACGTGCCCGAGGTTCTGGGCGTCGAGCAGGTGGTGTGACGCTTCTTTCGTGCTAAGCGGGCCGCGTTCGTAACCGGAGCCGCCATGTCATCCGTCCTTTCGCCGCTGCCTGATGCGGCACTCGATCAGCTGTTCCGCGAGGCGCGCTCGCGCAACCGGTGGACGGACCGGCCGGTGCCGGAATCGATGATCCGCGCGATCTACGATCTCCTCAAAATGGGACCGACGGCGTCGAACCAATGCCCAGGCCGTTACGTGTGGGTGCACAGCGCGGAAGCGAAGGAGCGCCTCAAGCCGCACATGTCCGGCAACAACGTCGTCAAGGTGATGACTGCGCCGTGGGTTGTGATCATCGCGCATGATCTGAACTTCGCGGAGAAGCTGCCGATCCTCTTCCCGCACAACAAAGATGCGCCAAACTGGTTCAAGGATCCGGCCGTTGCAGCGCAAAGCGCGTTTCGCAACGGCACGCTTGAGGCCGCGTATCTGATGCTCGCGGCGCGTTCGCTCGGGCTCGATTGCGGACCGATGGGCGGGTTCAGCAATGAGGGCGTCGACAAGGAATTCTTCCTGAACGATCCCGCGCGTGCGTCCTGGCGCTCGAACTTTTTGTGCTGCGTTGGCTACGGATCGGACGAAGCGTTGTTTCCGCGTCTGCCGCGTCTCCCATTCGAAGAGACCAGCCAGGTTCTCTAATGCGCGTGCTCGCCATCGATACGGCGCTCGAGGCCTGCGGCGCGGCGGTGATCGAAGATGGCGCGGTGCGTGCGCATGCGCAGGAGTTTATGGCCAAAGGCCAAGCCGAGCGGCTCGCGCCGATGGTGCGCGAGGTGTTTGACCAAGCGCGCTGCGCGCCGCGCGACATTGATCGCATCGTCGTCACGGTCGGCCCCGGCTCGTTCACCGGCGTGCGCGTTGGACTCGCCTTTGCGCGCGGTCTTGCGGTGGCGCTTGCAAAGCCGTGCATCGGGATCGCGACGCTTGAGGCGCTCGCGTTGGAAGAGGGCGCTTCGGGTTTGCGCGGCGCGCTGGTGACGACGCCGGGCGCGCTTTACGCGGCGATGTTTCGCGACGGCGCGCCGGTGCTCGCGCCGCAACGCTGCGAGCGCGATGAACTCGCCGCGTTGTTCGCTCCGTTCGCGGCGGAAGGCTTTGCCTTGCGTGGCCCGGGCGTGGCCGGCTTTGCGCTCTCCGGCGCGCGCGCAGTCGATTGCGCGGCCCCCGATCTGGCGGCGCTGGCGCGCCTTGGCGCCGCGCGCGATCCGGCCAGCGCGCCGCCCGATCCGCTCTACCTGCGCGCGGCGCTGGCATGACCGAAGCCCTGGCCGTCGGCCCCGCCGCATCGGCAGCGCTTGCGGCGCTCCACGCCGCCGCCGGTCACGGCCGCGCTTGGGACGAAGCTGAGTTCACCCGTCTGCTCGAAACGCCCGGCGCGTTCGCGTTCGTTGCGCCGGCCGCCGGCCCGGAGGGGTTCGTGCTCGGCTGGGCGACAGGGGAGGACGCCGAAATCCTCACGATTGCTGTGGTTGTTTCGGCGCGCCGCAGGGGTCTTGGGCGCGCGCTGCTCGACGCCGCCGCCGCCGCCGCCCGCGCTGCTGGCGCGCGCCGTTTGGTGCTCGAAGTCGCCGCGGACAACGCGCCCGCGCGCGCCCTTTATGGTGCTGCGCGCTTTGCACAAATCGGCGTCAGACCGCGCTACTACGAGACCGCGAGCGGCGCAGTGAACGCGCTCGTGCTGGCGCGCACGCTCTTGTGAATTCTGGACACACACGGCGTGACGCGCCATATCCAGCACGAAGAGGCCGCCAATGGACCGCATCGAAAAGCTCTGTGTCGAGAAGGGCATGCGCATGACGGAGCAGCGCAAGGTGATTGCACGCGTGCTCTCGTCTTCCAAAGATCACCCAGACGTCGAAGAGCTTCACCGCCGCTCCGTCGCGGTGGATCCGCACATCTCGATCGCCACGGTCTACCGCACCGTGCGGCTCTTCGAAGAGAGCGGCATTCTGGAGCGGCACGATTTCCGCGATGGCCGCTCACGCTACGAGGAAGTTCCCGAGACGCACCACGACCACTTGATCGATATGAAGACGGGCAAGGTGGTCGAGTTTGTCGATCCGGAGATCGAGCGGTTGCAGCAGGAAATCGCCAAGCGTCTCGGCTATCGCCTGGTCGATCACCGCCTGGAACTTTACGGCGTCCCGCTGGACGACAAGCCCGCCAAGCGCTGAGGCCGCCGCGCGCGTTAACCCGCAGCCTTGAGGGCAGGGCGGGCGGGCGGTAGAATGCCCCTCGCGCCTTGGAGTGGGCCGAGAGAAGGGTTTGATGGCCGATAACGGGCCCCGTCCGGCAAAGCGCCTCTACATCGAAACGCACGGCTGTCAGATGAACGTCTACGACTCCGAAAGGATGCGGGACGTGCTGGCGCCGCTCGGCTACGCGCCGGCCGATGCG
>CAZXNY010000195.1:0-5475 GCA_964642205.1 uncultured Caulobacteraceae bacterium | reverse complement strand
CGCTAAGCAAATGGATCACCGCTTTCGGTGTGATGACGCTCGTGGAGTCCGGCCGTATCGATCTCGACGCGCCCGTCTCGCGCTACCTCACGCGCTGGCAATTGCCGGCGAGCGACTTCGATAATGACGGCGTCACCGTGCGCCGCTTGCTCAGCCACACCGCGGGCCTGACCGATGGTCTTGGTTACGCAGGCTTCGAGCCGGGCCAACCCATCGACACGCTCGAACAATCGCTCACCCGCGCAACGGATGCTTCTCCTGGGCGCGATGGCGTCGTGCGCGTCGGCGCCGAGCCGGGAAGCGAGTGGAACTACTCCGGCGGCGGCTACACGCTTCTGCAGCTCATCATCGAAGAAGTCAGCGGCGAGCCGTTCAACGATTACATGCGCCGCGCAGTGCTGGACCCGCTCGGCATGACGCGCTCGACCTACGTGTTGCCCGAAGGCGCAACCAACGTCGCCGAAATTTTCGGCCCGGATGGCGAACACGCCATTCACTACACCTTCACCGCAACGGGTGCGGCGTCGCTCTATACGTCGGCGAACGATCTGACGCGCTTCATCCAGGCGCAAGTGCCCGGCGTGAACGGCGAGCCGCCGGGCCGCGGCGTGCTGCGCCCCGAAACGCTCACCGATATGCGCCGCCCCGTCGGCTACCAATTCGGCATCGCAATCTGGGGCCTTGGCCAAATTCTCTACGCGCCGACAGAGGCCGGTGACTTCATCGTCGGCCATGACGGCGCGAACTATCCCGCCATCAACACTGCAGCCCGTTTCGATCCGGCGACGGGCGATGGCGTCATCGTGCTTGAAACAGGAAACGAACGCCTTGCCATCGATGTCGCTGGCGACTGGGTGTTCTGGAACACCGGCAACGTCGATCTCATCACCGTGACGGCGCAAGCGCCCGCCATGCTGCGCACGATCGCGATTGGCGGCGGGATTATCATGGTGATCGGCATCTTCATCGCGTGGCGCGTGCGCCCGCGCAAAAAGGTTAGCGCCGCTTAACGCCTAGGCGAGCGCGCCCGCGCAAATTCACCTTTCAGCAACCATACCTCGCCCGCCGCGCGAGTGTGGCGCGCGACTTGCGCTTGGAACGACAACCGCCGGGGGCCCCGTATTGGAACGGGACGGCGGATGAGAGTTTCAGGAGCAGGCGTACATGCGCACCTTTTCCGTTTCGCCGGTCGGTCTCGAGCTGATCAAGACATTCGAAGGCTTTCGCGCCGCGCCCGTCGCGCTGCACGACGGCGGCTGGGTGGTCGGCTACGGCCACGTCCGCATCGCCGAAGCCGGCGAGCCGATCGTTGAAGACGTCGCGGCCGAGCTCTTGAAGCTCGATCTCGCGCCCGTCGAGCGTTTCGTGAATTCGGTCGTCACAGCGCCGGTCAACCAATCGCAATTCGACGCGCTCGTCTCGTTCGCGTTCTCCATCGGTCAAACCGCGTTCGATAAGAGCGACGTCCTGCGCAAAGTAAACGCCGGTCAGTTCGTGCCCGCCGCTTGCGCGATGGATGCGTGGCGCAAAAGCTCGATCGACGGCGAAAGCCAAGTGTTCGATCTCTTGATCCGCCGCCGCGCGGCCGAAAAGGCTCTTTTCCTGAAAGAGCCGCCGGCCGAAGGCGTCCCCTCGGTCTATTTCCGCGCCGAACTCGATCACGCCGCCGCCATCCTTGGCGCGCCGGTTCAATACGGTGAAGTCCCGGCCATCGGCTCGGCGCCGCGCGCCAAGGTGGAAGAACTCCCGCTCGCGGCCAAGCTCACCGAGATATTCAAGTCCGAGCCGGCGACGACGCTGGTGCTGACGCAAGTCGTCGAAGCCGACGCGATCGACGAAGACGAAATCGTCACGGCCAACGCCCGCCCAGTGTCGCGCAAGGTTGGCAAGAACGCCGAACTTCGCGCGATCAACATGGTCGCGGTCGAGCCGCCGAAGAAGACGCGTCACCGCCTCATGTTCGGCAAGCCTGCCGAAACAATTGGCCTTCTGGCGCTGGCGCTGTTCGGCGCGGGTCTCATCGGTCTTGCCGGCGTCACGATGTCGGGCGCGGGCGCCCAGCCGGGCGACGTGTTCGGCGGCGTCGCGCTGGCCGTGCCGGGCCTCATCGCCACGATCGCGGCCGCTTATGGTCTCTGGAAGGGCCCGACGCTCGCACGCGCGGCGGCCTAAGGTTCACTTCGTAGCTCCACTCACACCTGGTCATGACTTTCGCGGCGGGCTCTCGGGCCCGCCGTTTTCTTTATGCGGCGCGCGCGGGGAGGGAACCGGCGCGCCAGCATCGCGTTCATGGCGCAATCGAGGCAAGCGCTTCGAGGCTGGGAGCTCAGGGCTATGGCCTTCTACGATACCTTCTTCGCACCGGCGCAAACGCGCGTCGCCACCGCCGCCGATTTCGATAGCACGGGCCGTCTCGGCGTGTTCATCGGCGCGACCGCCGCGGGCGCCATGCTCGGCGCCGCCGCCGGCATGACCATCGGTCTCATCCATCCGTATGTCGCGCTCGCCGGCGTCGCCGCGCTCGCCGGCATCTCAGCGTACTACGCCGGCAGGAGCTTCATGGATTGCGCGCGGGCGCGGTCGATTCCTGTCGCCGCGGTGCTCGGGCTTCACGTGGCCGCATTGCTCGCTTGGCCGGTCACGCTCGCACTTGCGCCCGCCTACGCGACGCTCGCGCTCTACGGCGCGTTTGCATCGCTCCTGTTCTTCGCCGCCACGATGCGGATGAGCAACGCCTGCGTCGGCCGCCTCGCCGCACATTCCATGCTGCTCGCCGCCGCCGGCGCCTATCACGGCCTCTACGCCCTGATGAGCTAATTCGCTGGTCTAGACGCTTCCTCCAAAACTCGTCTGGATAACTTGAAGGCCGCCGCGCGAAAGCGCTGGCGGCCTTTCATTCGTCTTGAAAAGCAAACGGGCGACCCCGTTGAGAGGGCCGCCCGTCGTACGTGCATATGCCGAGACTAAGCTGGTCCCGACAAGGCCAAAGCCTTGCGTTTAGGAGAGAACCAACCCCTCTGCAGACACATGAGACACTGGTCACCTCCTTTCTAGAATTGATGGAGACTAGAACGTAGGGCGGTTCGCGCCTTTCGCAAAGCCCAATCCCTCATGGAGCGCAGCTGCCCGTCGCATTTTCCGCGGCGGGTGCGCCTTAACCAGCACGCCCGGCTTCGGGCCGCTCCGTGCCGAGCTTGGTGACCGCGCCGGTGGCGCTGTCGAACGCAACGCAGGCAGCGCTCTCGCCATTGTCGGGGTAGCAGTAGAGCGGGCGGCGCGCGGCGCGCGCAGCTTCGTACGCGGCGCGATCGACCGCCGGCACGAACGTCACTGGCGGCGCGGCTGCATTTGCTGGCCATGCCGGCAGCGCATCGGCCGTGCGGAACGGGTTGGACGCGAGCCAAGAGGCGAGATCGGCTTGCATCGTTGCGTGATCGGCGCGCGGATTGAATGCGATGGTGATCTGCGAAATCGGCGCGCTGAACGTGTGCAGCACCGCGCCCGCCGCGTTGCGCACCTCAAGCGTCGCGACCGCATCCGCGCATGCAGCGCCCGCAAGATTGCCCGCGATCATCAGCTGCGCCGCCGGCCACGGCAGTTCGGCCGTCCCCGTGCATCCCGTCGCGGCCGCGCTCTCAGCGGGCGTCGCGGGCGCCGTTGCGGGTGTTGACACCGTGGTTTGCCCGCATGCAGCGAGCAACATCAGGGAAGCAGCAGCGAGAAGCGTTCTGCGCATGGAAAATCACTCCGTGTCTGTCGCGGGAACATCGCGGTCGAGCATCAACACCGCAGCGGCCACGCCGGGTTCATAATAGACGCAGGTTTCGTGCGCGACGCCGCTCAAATGGCAGGCCATCGGCAGCGCGCGGGCGCGCACGTCCTCATAGGTGGTGCGGTCGAGCGTCGTCGTTGCGCCTTCAAGCGCGCCGCGTTGTGGCCAGGGCGGGGCGGTTTCCGTCGTCGT
Source organism: uncultured Caulobacteraceae bacterium (assembly GCA_964642205.1). Classification (GTDB taxonomy): domain Bacteria; phylum Pseudomonadota; class Alphaproteobacteria; order Caulobacterales; family Aquidulcibacteraceae; genus JBEVOS01. Next base: position 1,511 of record CAZXNY010000195.1, on the reverse strand, counting down.
CACGCGCACAGCCGCCCAGCGCGCGAGAAACGCATCGGCCTCTTGATTGGTCGGGCCGTCGGGCCGGACTTCGAACGCGTTGCCGAATGTCGGCGAAAGCGGCGCCGTCCACGCCCAGAGCGGATGGCCCTCGGGGGAAGCGATCGCGATCACCCCAATTGCACGATCGCAGCTTGGCCCAAACGTCCGCGCCGTGACGCCATCGGGCGTTTGCCCGCCGGAGAACGCGATTTCAGCCGTCGCGACCCGGTCGCATTGCGCGCTCTGCCGGTCGCCGCACGCCGCGAGCGCGAGCAGCGCTGCTACGGCGAAGGCCGCGCGCGGAAGAGAATGACGGTTGGTGCGTGCGCGATGGGATCGACGATCAGGCATTGCTCGCTTTCGGCGGAGTTGAGAACACACAGGAGCGGAAGATTGCGCGCGCGCAGCGCAAGATACGTCTCGCGCTCGTAGGGCGTGTCGTAGCTGGCGCTTTCGGGCGCGGAGGCGGCAAGGCTTGCGGCGCCCTCGGGCCAGTCGGGCAGAGAGGGCTCGCTGCTTTGAACCGGCGCTCTGATCCAGGCGCGTAGAAAATTATCCATCGTGTCGGTCGTGACGGGACGATCGACGGGATTGTTCGCCATGTCGGCATAGGTCGAGGCGAACACGAACAGCGGATCGCCGTTCGCGCCGCGCAGCGTCCATACCACGATGGCCTGCGCGCAGCTTGGCCCACTGGACCGCGCGGTGATGCGTTCGGACGTGTCGGCGCCGGTGAGGCGCAACTCACGTGTCGCGGCGCGCGCGCAGCTTTCCTGTGCGAAGGCAGGCGCGAGCGGCAGCGTGAGGAAAATGAGCGCGGTGAGGAGAGGGCGCATGATGCGGGCGCGTCATAGCACGCCCGATTCTTGCGCGCGCGCCTATTCAGCCGCTTCGAGAAAGCCCTGCGGCTCAGTCTCGTCCGGGGGCGCGTTGAAGAGGCCGTGCTGGCGTTGCAACGCAGAGACCGTCGCCTCGTAGCCGGCGGCGACGCAATTATCGAACTTCTTCCAGTCCCTCAGATCGACGTCCGGCATGTCCGGCGTGATCAGAAGGTCAGCGCCGGTGCGCCCTTGCCAGAGATCGATGCCAAGCGTGGCTGTACGCATCAGCAGCGATGCGATTGGCGGCGGCGCCTTCAGGCCGTGCTGCGCGACCCACGTCGCGAACGTCGGCGGATTGCGGAACTCTTCCGGATCGATCGTCGATTGACGCGCGACATCGACGCCAATGATCGGCCCGCGATGCATGTCTTTCAGTACATCGACAGGGAAGTTCTTCAGCACCGCGCCGTCGACGAGAAGGCCATGCGCGCCATCGACGACCGGCGGCAAGATGCCAGGCAGTGAGATCGACGCGCGCAAAGCGTGGCGCAACAGACCGCTGCGATGAATGCGGCTCTCGCCGGCCGCGAGATTGGTTGAGACGCAGAAGAACGGGATCTTCAGGTCCTCGATCAGCACTTCGCCGAAATGCTCTTGCAGCCGGTTCTC
>CAZXNY010000194.1:0-5499 GCA_964642205.1 uncultured Caulobacteraceae bacterium | reverse complement strand
TGATCCGCCAATGCGGCGGCTCAAGCCGCACGTACCGGGGCGCGCCGCCCGCACGCGCAACCAGCGGCGCGTACGCATCGTACATCGGCTCGAACAGCACCACCTCGTCGCCCGCTTCGACCACGGCGAGCAACGACGCCGCAATCGCCTCGGTCGCGCCGGAGGTGATCGTCACCTCCGTGCGCCAATCGAGATCGAGCCCGTGATGCGCATTGTAGTGCGCCGCGACCGCCTCGCGCGTTTCCGGCAGCCCGCGCATCGGCGGATATTGGTTCGAGCTTTCGAGCAGCGCGCGCGCCGCCGCCTCGCGCAAAGCGAGCGGCCCGTCGTCCTCCGGAAAGCCCTGCCCCAGATTGATCGCACCATGCTCACGCGCGAACCCGCTCATCACGTCAAAGATCGTGGGTGGCAGGCCCGCGTACGTGCGGTTCATGGCGCGCGACTAAGCCGCGTTCTTCCGGCGCGTCGTCGCGGCAAAATCTTCCATCAGTTGTTCGGTGACCTTGCCGGGCTTGAACTTCAAACCCTGGATCTCCGAGACCGGCGTGATTTCCGCCGCGCTGCCAGTGAGGAAGACCTCTTCAAAGCTCGCAAGCTCCGCCGGCCAGATCGCGCGCTCCTGCACCTCGATGCCGCGCTGCTTGGCGAGTTGGATCACCGTCTGGCGCGTGAGGCCGTTGAGGAAGCAATCGGGCGTCGGCGTGTGCAGCACGCCATCCTTCACGAAGAAGATGTTCGCGCCGGTGGCCTCGGCAATCTGCCCGCGCCAATCGAGCATTAGCGCGTCCTGGAAGCCGTTGGCTTCGGCCGCGTGCTTGGAGAGCGTGCAGATCATGTAGAGCCCGGCCGCCTTGGCGTGACACGGCGCCGTCGCGGGAGACGGGCGCTGCCATTGCGCCATCGTCAGGCGGATGCCCTTCATCTTGTCGGGGAAGTAATCGCCCCAATGCCACGCCGCGATCGCGAGGTGGATTTGGTTGTGCTGCGCCGAGACGCCCATCTTGTCCGACCCGCGCCACGCCACCGCGCGCACGTAAGCCGACGAAAGCCCGGACTTCATCACCGTCTCGACCTTCGCGCGCTCGATCTCATCGACCGAGTACGGGAGCTTGAAGCCCATATATTTCGCAGAGAGGTGCAGCCGTTCGGAGTGCTCGCGCGAGCGGAAAATCTGGCCGTCGTAAGAGCGCTCTCCTTCGAACACGGCGGAGGCGTAGTGCAGGCCGTGCGTGAGTACGTGCACGCTGGCTTCCCGCCACGGCACAAAGCTCCCGTTGACCCAGATCCACCCGTCCCGATCGTGATAAGGGGCCTCGTCGGCCATTGATCTCGCTCCAAAAACGCGCCCGCTTGCCCCAAGCGCCAAGGGTGCGCATTGTTCGCGCCGCGGCATGCCTGTCAACCAACCCAGACCACAGCCGGACGTCTCGCCCGAGGGCCGCCTCTACCTCAAGGAAGAGGAGCTCGACCGTGCGGTCGATCTCGTGTTCGCGGCGACGCGCCAGTTCTGGCGTTTCGCCGAAGGCGCGCTCGCGGCGCACGATCTTGGCCCCGCGCACTATCGCGCTATTGCCGCGATTCGCCGCAGCGAAGGCCTGCCTGTCTCGGTGCTGCAAACGCGCCTCGGCGTGCGCAAGCAGAGTCTGGCGCGCGTGCTGACCGAGCTAGAGCGCGCCGGCCTCATCGCGCGCGCCCCCGGCCAAACCGACAAGCGCCAGCGCCTCCTCTCGCTCACGCCCGCTGGGCGTGACGCTGAACGCGACGCAACAACCGCGCTCCGCGAACGGCTTGCGCAAGTATTCCGCGCGGCGGGGGCGGACGCAGTCTCCGGCGCGCGCACCGTGCTTGCCGCACTCGCCGAAGGCGAAGCGCCATGAACACGCCCATGTTCGACACGATCGAGCGCACGCCGCACCTCCTCATCGTCGATGACGATGACCGCATCCGCGAGCTTCTGAAGAAGTACCTCGCCCAAGGCGGCGCGCGCGTCTCCACCGCCGAAGACGCCGACGCCGCGCGGCGGCTGATGCAGAGCTTCGACTTCGACCTCCTCATCATCGACGTGATGATGCCGAAGGAAGACGGTTTCTCGCTCGCTGAAAGCGTGCGCGCCGGCTCGAACGTGCCGATCATCCTCCTAACTGCGCGCGGCCTCGCCGAAGATCGCATTAAGGGCCTCTCGCTGGGAGCGGATGACTACGTCGCCAAGCCCTTCGAGCCGGCCGAGCTTGCGCTGCGGATCAGCGCGATCCTGCGGCGCGGCGCGCGCACGGCGGCGGCCAGCGAAGAAGTGAAGTTCGGCCCCTACGCCTTCAACTCGCAGCGCGGCGAACTCAGCCGCGAAGGCCGCGCGATCCGGCTCACGGAAGCCGAAGTGCTCATGCTGCGCGTGCTCGCCGCGAAGGGCGGCGACAGCATCAGCCGCGAAGAACTTGCCAAGCGGACCGGCGCGGGCGTTGAGCGCAGCGTGGACGTGCAAGTCACGCGCCTGCGGAAAAAGATTGAAACCGATCCCCGCGCCCCGGTGTTTCTGCAAACGGTGCGCGGCGTCGGCTATCGTCTCGCGATCGACTAAGGAGGCGCAGATGGCGACGGAGCACTACGAAGGCGGCTGCCATTGCGGCGCGGTGCGCTACGAGACCGACCTCGATCTCTCCGGCCCCGTCGTTGAGTGCAATTGCTCGCACTGCCAGGCGAAGGGCTTCTTGCTGACATTCACCGGCGCGAACAGTTTCAAACTCAACCAAGGCGGCGACAAGCTCACCGAGTACACGTTCAACAAGCACCGCATCCGGCATCAGTTCTGCAGCGTCTGCGGCGTACAGAGCTTCGCCTATGGCAAGAGGCCCGACGGCGCAGACATGGTCGCCGTTAACACGCGCTGCCTCGATGGCGTCGACCTCGCGGCGCTCAACCGCGCCCCGTTCGACGGGCGCGCGATGTAACTGCCGTAGCGCGATCCCGCTGCCCGCAGCGTTTTAGTTGACTCGGTATGGTGAGACGCGCGAACGTGTTCACGCGCGCGTGATCGCGCCGGCCGCAGAAGCGCGAAACGCGCCGCGCCGCGATTGGGAGCCGCGTTTTGACCACCGCACCGAAGCCAGCGGTCGCTGATAGCGAACGCCTGCCTATGTTCACCAAGATCGCTTTCGGCATTGGCGGCGCCGCCGAAACCATCGCGCTGTTCTCGCTGACCACGTACGCGATGATTTTCTACAACCAGGTGCTCGGCATGCCCGCGTGGCAGGCGGGCCTCGCGCTCGCGGTCGGCCTCATCCTCGATGCGTTCATCGACCCATTCGTCGGCTCGCTCTCAGATCGCACCAGTGGCAATCTGGGCCGGCGGCACCCGTACATGTTTGCGGCGCCCATCCCGATCGCGCTCAGCTTCGTCGCCATCTTCAATCCCCCAGCGGGCCTCGAAGGTTGGGTGCTGTTCGCCTGGTTCACTGGCACGGTCGCACTGCTCCGGTGCTCGATGGCGTTCTTTCACGTCCCGCACCTCGCGCTCGGCGGCGAGCTTTCGCCCAATTACGTCGAGCGTTCGCGCGTCATGGCGTGGAACAACTTCCTCGTCTTCGTCGGCGGCGCATCGATCTCGCTGATCGCGCTCAACGTGTTCTTCAAGTCGACGCCGCAATTCGAGAACGGCCTCTTCAATCCCGAAGGCTATCTGCCGTTCTCGATCACTGCCGCACTCAGCGCGATGGCGATCCTCTTCTTCTCGGCCTGGTTCACGCGCGACCGGATCCCGACGCTCCCGAAGCCGCCGCCAAATCTGCCCAAATTCTCGCCGTTTGAGTTCTTCAAGGACATGGGCAAGGCGTTTTCGAACATCAATTACGTTTGGCTGCTGGTCGCCTACCTCTTCCTTTCAATGATGGTCGGCGTGCGCGGCGGCCTCTCGCTCTACGTCGGCTCCTACGTCTTCGAACTCCTGCCGCCGCAACTCAGCCTCTACGTGATCGGCTCGTTCACCGGTTACGTCGTGGCGCTCATCTTCGCCGCGCGCTGGCACGGCAAGTACGACAAGCGCAACGTCATGCTCTGGGCCGCGGTGATCTATGCGATCGCGCCCGCGCTCCCAGTGTCGCTCCGGCTCGCCGGCCTCTTCTGGCCCAACGGCCACGAGCTTTTGATGCCGACGCTCATCCTGATCTCGATGTTCAGCTACGGCTCGGCCGCGGTGCTGACGATCAGCGTGATGAGCGCGCTCGCCGATGTGGCCGACGAGAACGACGTAAAGTTCGGCGTCCGCCAGGAAGGCGTGCTCTACGCAACACGCGCCCTATTCGCCAAAGTCGATCAAGCCATCGGTTCGGCGCTCGCAGGCCTCGCGCTCACCTTCATCGCGTTCCCAGAGCGCGCACGCCCCGGCACGGTGCCGCAAGATATTCTGAACCACCTAGCGTGGATCGAAGGGCCGATCGCGGCGATCCCCGGACTCATCGCCGTCTATTTCTACGCACGCTACAAGATCAACATGCATACGCACGCCGAAACGCGCGCGATCCTCGAAGCACGGCGCAAACGGCCCGCGGACGCCTTCGCCATCGACGCCGATGGGCCGGACGCAGCGGGCGGCGGCGTGTCGCCCGCGCCGGCGCCAATACCGCCGCGCGACTAGCCCGTTAGCCATGTTGTTGGCCGATGCGGGGCGGCGCGGGCTATAAGCGCGCCATGCTGCGCCGCCGCCGCCTTCGCGACTACATGCCCAAGGGGCTGTATTGGCGCACGCTCCTCATCATCATGGCGCCGGCCGCGATCCTGCAGCTCGTCGTCACGCTCGTGTTTCTCGACGACCACTGGCAGGCAACGTCCAAGCGCATGAGCCAGGGCGTCGCGTCCGATGTCGCGCTCCTGATCCAGCTCTACGAACGCGACCCGACGAGCGAAACCTTCGCGGACATTGAGCGCATGGCGCGCACGTTGCGCCTTGAAGTCGCGCTCGAACAGCACGCGCGGCTCGAAGGCCGCCGCTGCGGCCTCGGCTCCTCCGTGCTCGACCGCTACCTCGACGCGGCGCTCTCGTCCGAACTCAGCCGCGATGTCTGGTACGACAGCTCCTGCCCCGGCCGGATGGTGCAGATCCGCGTGCCGATCCCGGAAGGCGTGTTCGTCGTGCGCGCCTTCAAGGACCGCGTGCAGGCGCGCTCCGGGCCGCTGTTCGTGACCTGGATTTTCGGCGCGACGGTGTTTCTCGCCATCGTCTCGATCCTCTTCATCCGCAACCAGGTGCGCCCGATCGAGCGGCTCGCGGACGCGATGGAGCAATTCGGGCGCGGCGATGAAGATGAAGGCGTATTCCGCGCCCGCGGCGCGCGCGAAGTCCGTCAAGCAACGCACGCCTTCTTCGATATGCGCAACCGCATCCGCCGCCACATCGATCAGCGCGCGCAATTGCTGGCGGGCGTCAGCCACGACCTGCGCACGCCGCTGACGCGCCTGAAACTCCAATTCGCGCTGATGCCCCCGTCCCCAGAATTGGAAGACGCCAAG
>CAZXNY010000193.1:0-5599 GCA_964642205.1 uncultured Caulobacteraceae bacterium | reverse complement strand
CCTCCCACGCTTCAACGCCAAGCAATTCGCGCGCGAGGAACGAGATCGGCCCGCCCTCCGCGATGATCGGATCGAGCCGGCCGCGCACGGCGGCAAAGTCTTGCGTTTCAGCGACGAGGTACGCCGCGCGCAAACGGGCGCTGTCCTTCATCGTCTGATCGCGCGAGGCGCTGGCGGCGGCGTCGAATTGCGCGAGCGCGCCTTGCAGATCGCCTTGCGCTTCGAGCGCCTGCGCGCGCTCCATCATCGCCATCGCGCGATAATTCTGCGGTCCGGTCTTGGAGAGTCGCTCGAACTCATCGCCCGCCGCCTTCGCATCGCCCTCACGCAGCAGTTTCTGCGCGGCCGTGAAGCGCTCGGACGTGTCGCGGCTCTGATCGATGCTCCAGCCCTGGTAAAGCCGCCAGCCGCCGACCGCGAGCAGGATCGCCGCGACCGCGCCGATCACCCAAACGCCGTACGTCCGGGCAAAGGCGACATAGCGGTCCTGACGTACGCCCTCTTCGACTTCCTGAAAAAAGCTCTCGTTGCTCTCGTTTGGATTACTCACGCGCCGTCCCTATCCCCGCCCGCCAGACGCGGGGTTCGTAAAAGGGAGCGCGCGACGCCCCCTCGAAGCGGGGCGCAAGCTAGCCGCGCCCGCCCGCCCGGGCAACGCGCCCAAGCTGCGCATTTGGGTAGACGCCGCGTGCGGCGGGAAAACGGCAACACACGCGCTGCGCCGCCGATGCTCCCCCGTTCACGGGGGGGCTGTCATGCGCGGCATGACTGAGGGGGCGCACCGCAAGCGCAAACGAAAAAAAGGGGGCGCTCGCCCCCTCCGGCCGCGTCGCGGCCACCTCCCCCGCGAGCGGGGGAGGATCAATGTCGCGTTCGCTTAAGTCCGTTCCGAGAACAGGTACGCCCCGCCCGCGACCGCCGCGATCATCAGCAGCATGCTCGCGCCGCCGCCCATGACCGGCAGGTTCACCGCCGCCGCGATCCGGCTCGTCTCGGCCAGGATGGTCGTGAAGTTGACCGCGCCGAACAACGCGGCGCCCGCGCCCGCCGTCCAGACCACCGCGCTGAACACCGATTGCCGGCGGCTCTCGCCTGCCTCGACGCGCGTCATCACGCCCGAAACGAATGTCTCATCCCCCATCGGGGGCGCCACCGCGCCCTCCGCAAACAGGGAGCGCATCAGGGCTTCATCACGATCTTCACTCATGACGCTTCCTTCTCGCGCAGGACGGCTAGCATCCGCTCGCGACCTCTTAAAACATGGGACTTAACAGTCCCCAATGGCAAGCCCAGAACTTCGGCTGCTTCCGAATGGCTCATGCCTTCTCCGTAGCAGAGCGAAACGGCGGCTTTTTGCTCAGGCGTGAGCACTTTCATGGCGCGCTCCAGATCGAGCTTGGCTTCGACAGCGCCCCCTTCGCTCACCGTCTGGTCCATCTCGGCGAACGCCGCGGTGTCCCGCCGGAGCGCGCTCTGGGAGGAGCGCCGTTGTTGAAGGAATTGGGTGTAGGCGATCCGGCAAAGCCAGCCGCGGAACGAGCCCTTTTCCTCGTAGGAATTGATCTTGCGCCAGGCCATCACGAAGGTTTCCTGCGCGAGATCGTCGGCGGTGGCGGAGTCCGCGGTCATCTTGCGAAGAAAACCGCGTACGAGGCTCTGGTTCCGCCGCACAAGGCTGGCGAAGGCCACTTGGGACCCTCGTTTCGCTTCGCGCGCCAGTTCCTCGTCAGGTCCATTCACTCGCCCACCTTGTTAGGCCGCCGGACGAGCGCGGCAACCAATTGTCCGGCCCCGATCGCGCCGATGATGACAGCCGCGATGAAAAAGCCGTTCCCGAAGTGGACCTCCGTGCCCCCGCCCGGTCCCATGAACCCGGCGATCACGAAGCCCGCGGCGAGGAAAAGAAGCACGATCCCGCCGCGCATATCCTGCTGCCAGCTGCGCGCCGGCTTGGAGAGCGAAGAAATTGTCTCCGCATCGAGCTGCTGGCCGCTTTCGATCGCGCGTTTGATCGTGTCGGCCACGGCGCGCTTGTTCTGCACCCCGCCCCACACTGAAGCCGCCACGATGAAGGCGATCATTGCGAAAAACGCCAACGGAACCAGCCACTCTTCCATCACACTCTCCCGCGCCCCAAAGACCTATAATCTTTGGCCTTTTTTCTGTGGTCTCTACGACCGGGTGAAAGCCATGAACGCCAAAGGTCCAGCGACGCTCGCCGCCATCGCCATCACGACCAGATAGCTCAGCATCGTCGGCTCCCTTCTGCGCCGGGCCGCCATTCGGCCCGTTTCGCTGGAGTGATGCGCCCCGCGCGGGAATTGGATGCAGCGCCCTTACATGCGCGTAAGCACGTGAGCCGATTGACACCATCTAGTTATTTAACCTATTGGTTTCTTCGTGACTGAAGACGCCCTCACCGCCACCCTCTCGGCCCTCGCCGACCCGACCCGCCGCACGATCCTCGCCCGGCTCTCGGCCGGCGAAGCCTCCGTGCGTGAGCTCGCGGCGCCTTTCGACATGAGCCTCCCTGCCGTCTCCAAGCATTTGAAGGTTTTGGAGCGCGCCGGGCTCATCACCCGCGGACGCGACGCTCAGTTCCGGCCCTGCCGGCTGGACGCCGCCCCGCTCAAAGAAGCCGCCGACTGGATCGGCCAGTACCAGCGGCACTGGGAAGAGCGGCTCGACCGCATGGAACGCTACCTCGAAGAGCTCCAGGCCGAAGAGCCGCTCCCGAAAGACAAGAAGGGCGACGAACGCCCGTAACCCCACCCCAAGGAGAGACTGCAATGCCCAGCGGCCACAAAACGACGTTCACCTACCCCGAAGGCCAACCGCTCATCCTCGGCGAGCGCCTGTTCAACGCCCCGCGCGAGTTGGTCTGGTCCGTGCTGACCGACGCCAAGCACTACCCGAACTATTGGGGCCCTTCGTATTTGAAGACCGTCGTCGAAGAGATGGACGTGCGCCCCGGCGGCAAGTGGCGCATCACGCAGACCGACCCGCAGGGCGCGATCCATAAGTTTCAAGGCGAGTACCGCGAAGTCGTGAAGCCCGAGAAGATCGTGCAGACCTTCGGCTACGCCGATTTCACGCCCAGCGTCGAAACCATGACGCTTGAAGCGCGCGGCGCGCAGACGCTGCTGAAGGTCAGCTCCGTGTTCGCTTCGGTCGAAGACCGCAACGGCATGCGCGACAGCGGCATGGAAGGCGGCGCGTCCGAAACTTACGACCGTCTCGACGCGATCCTCGAAACGCTCAAGCAAGCCGCTTAACGCTACGCACAGCGCGGCGTCCGTTGACGTAAACGGGCGCCGTTGCATGCGCGCGCGTCGGCACACTAGGTTCGCCCACAAATCGAGGGCGAGGATTCCCATGAAGACCATAGGTTTTGACCGGCGCACATTGTTGCTCGGCGGCGCGGCGATGCTTGGCGCGTGCGCAACGAACGCAGCGCCGGCGGCGCAAGAAGAAGTCGCCGCCAACATCCTCGAAACCACACCGGAAAATCAGCCGGCCACGTTCCGCAATGTCGATCGCTTCAGCCCGGTGCGCGCCATCCGCCGCGGTTCGCGCGTGCGCCCCCTGCCCGCACACGCCGTGCAGCTCACGGGCGCCATGCCGTATGACTTCGGCACGGAAACGCACACGATCGACAGCTATTTCGGCCGCAACCGCACAAGCGGCCTCATCATCCTCAAGAACGGCCAAACCGTCATCGAGAAATACGCGCTAGGCAACGACTCGCACGCGCGCTGGACAAGTTTCTCGACCGCCAAGTCGATGACCTCCACGCTCGCAGGCGCAGCCCTCCACGAAGGCGCCATCGCCAGCCTCGACGATCCGACGGAGCGCTACGTCCCCGAACTGGGCGGCAGCGCATACGAAGGCGTCACCGTGCGCAACGTGCTGCGGATGTGCAGCGGTGTCGGCTGGGACGAAACCTACAGCGCTACCGGCGACAACGACATCGCGCGCCTCGGCGCCGCGATGGCGCAAAACAATCCCGCCGCGCTCATGGAGCTGATGCGCACGCGCGCCCGCGCCCACCCGCAAGGCGCGAAGTTCAATTACTCCACCGGAGAAACCTACGTGCTCGGCGCCATCGTCGCGGGCGCCACCGGCAAACACCTCGCCGATTATTACTCCGAGAAGATCTGGTCACGCGCAGGCATGGAAGCCGACGCGTACTGGCAGCTCGATGCGCAAAACGGCCGCGCCGGCGCGGGCTTCGGCGTCAGCGCCACGCTGCGTGACTATGCGCGCTTTGGGCAATTCTTCCTCGAAGACGGCGTGATCGATGGCCAGCGCGTGCTGCCGCAAGGCTGGCGCGATCTTGCCGGCCAGCCGGACAATCCCGTCACCGCGCACGGCGCCTTCGATCCGCAATATCCGCTCGGCTACGGCTACCAGTGGTGGTCGCTGCCCACCGGCGCGAACGCGATGCCGAACCACGACGGCTCGTTCACGGCCGAAGGCATTTTCGGCCAGTTCGTCTACGTGAACCCGCGCGAACAGGTCGTCGCCGCCGTCTGGAGCGCCTGGCGCGACTCGTGGTCCACGCCCGCCGAAATGGAAACCTACGCCATGCTCGGCGCAGCCATCGGCCGCCTGCGTTAGTCCCAAGAATTTCGCGCCGCGTGTCGGAACCCGCGCGCGCCAAACGTTCTTCTCACGTGTTCACTAGGAGTCTGCGTATGAACCGTCTCGTTCTCGCCGCGGCGTTTGCCGCTGGCGCGCTCGCCGCCTGCTCGCCCACCCCGCAGCAAAGCGCCGCCCCCGCCACCGAAGCCGCCGCGCCCGCAACGCCCGCGCCGAGCATCGAAGGCCTGCCCGCCGGCGCCTACACGCTCGACAAAACGCACTCGACGCTCGTCTTCCGAGTCAGCCATCTCGGCTACTCAAACTACACCGCGCAATTCACGACGTTCGATGCGCAGCTCCAGCTCGATCCCGCGAACCCCAGCGCCGCACAGCTCAGCGTCACCATCGATCCGCGCTCGCTCAGCTTGCCAAACCCGCCCGCCGGCTTCCGCAACGAACTCCTCGGCGCGCAATGGCTGAACGCGAGCGCGCAACCGCAATGGACGTTCCGCTCCACCAGCGTTGAACCGACGGGCGCCAACACCGCGCGCATCACCGGCGATTTCTCGATGCGCGGCGTCACCCGCCCCGTCACGCTCGATGCGACGTTCAACGGCGGCTACGCCGGCCACCCGATGGATCCGAACGCGCGCATCGGCTTTTCCGCGCATGGCACGCTGAAGCGCTCCGAGTTCGGCCTCACCGTCGGCATCCCCGCGCCGGGCACGACGATGGGCGTCTCCGACGACGTCGAGATCATCATCGAAACCGAATGGTCCGGCCCCGCCTGGACGCCCCCGCCCAGCGCCGCCGCCACGCCCGCCGCGCAGTAACGCCAACATCACCCCTCCCCGCGAGGGGAGGGGGCAGGGGGTGGGGTGAATCCCCACCTCTAGTTTTGGCCGCAACGCATGGCGAAACGTCTTCTAACGCGACGCATCACCCCGCCCCCTGCCCCCTCCCCTCGAAGGGAGGGGGATTTTGCAGCGCCATGTCGGGAGCGGGCATAGTGCTG
>CAZXNY010000192.1:0-5617 GCA_964642205.1 uncultured Caulobacteraceae bacterium | reverse complement strand
TTTGCTCATGACCCCGTACCGACGGGGCGTCGTTCTCCGGTAGTCGTGTTCTGACTTCATCGCCCAGGATTAGGCTGAGCGCACGTTGCTGCGCACATGGTCATCCATCGTCCGTTTTCCCCGCAGATAGATCGGACGAAGGATATCTGTGATCTCGTCGGGCTCAATTTCGCGGGCCAAGCGGTGGCGACCAAGCGTGTCGGCGATCTTGTCGAGGCCCTTCTTTGCCTCCCTCCAGGAGCTCTTGTTGGAGATGCGAAGGTATTCCGCATAACCATCGAAAAGGTCGCCCACGGTCCCCGTGCGCACGTCTCGCGCCGTCTTGATGCTCCGACCCTTTTGTATGAGCTCGGCGTAGTCGCGCTCGAATACCTCTCGCGCCTGGGCGAGGCTCATTGCCGGGTAGTCGCCCAGCTTCACCTTGGCCGGTTTGCCCTCTCGAAATTGCACCGCCATCCAATAGGTGGTCACACGCTTCGGCATCGGCCGAATGATGAGGGTGAGACGTCCAACGCCTAGACCCTCGCCATCACGAAGGATCTCTTCGCGGCCTGTGAAATGCACCCGTTTGATCGCTTGCCGGATCAGCCCATCGCTCAAAATCGTCACGTCTTTAGGTCTCCGCGATAGGGAATAGTCGTGCACTTTTGTTCACGTTTTTTACTATACCCTGTGACACGCTTTGTTCTCAGGCGTGCAAACGTCAAGAACGAAAAAGTTCTCGATGTTTCAGTGGGATGCAGCGTTACTCACAGTGATCGAAAATCAGTGAGTAGGATGATTGTGCACGAGGATGACGGAGGCGGCCGAAAGCTCAAGCGCGCGTCGCGCGACTTCGCGTGGATAGACCGGCGCGTGATCGACGGTGCCGCGGTTGAGCACCTCGTCCTGGATGAGCTGGTTCTTGGTGTCGAGGAACAGCACGCGGAATTGCTCGCGGCCTTCATGCTGCATGGCGGCGCGGCAGTACGAAATGAGCTGCGACCATGAGCCGATCACGGGGCGCTTGGTGATTTCCGATTTCGCCGCACGCTCGAAGAACGCTTGCAGCACTTTGAGTTCTTGCGCGACGGCCGCGCCCGCGCCGTCGACCTCGGCGATGAGCCGGGGCGGGGCTGCAAGTACGCCGGACAAATCCTTGAAGCGATCGAGCAGCGCTTTCGCGAGCGGCTTGGTGTCCCGGCGGGGGATCACGCGGAAGAGCAGCAGTTCCAGCAATTCGTAATCCGCGAGCGCGCCGGGGCCGCCGTCCTCGAAGCGCTGCCGGAGGCGCGAGCGGTGATCGTGGAAATGCGGCTTGACCGGATCGGCGGGGGCTTTGCGGGGGCGCGTGTCGGTCGCGGGGATCGCTTGGGGTGCGCCGTCGATCTCGAACAGGAAGCGCGTTGCATCTTCCACGGCGCTTTGCAGCGCGGCTTGGTCCTTCGCGCGGCGCGCCTTGCGCGCGTCTTTCGAAGCTCGCGCGCCTTCCTCGCTCACGTCACGCGACCGCTTGCGCGCTGAGCGTGTGCGGCGTGTGCAGGCCTTTCGGCGAAGACGTGAAAATTTCCACGCCCGTTTCCGTAACACCAACCGAGTGCTCGAATTGCGCGGAGAGGGACTTGTCCTTCGTCACCGCCGTCCAGCCGTCGTTCAAAATCTTCATTTGCGGGCGGCCGGTGTTGATCATCGGCTCGACTGTGAAGATCATGCCGGCTTTCAGCTCGGCGCCTTTGCCCGGCGTGCCGAAGTGCAAGATGTTCGGCGCGTCGTGGAAGACTTGCCCGAGGCCGTGGCCGCAAAACTCGCGCACGACGGAGCAGCCTTCGGCTTCGGCGTAAGATTGGATCGCGTGGCCGATATCGCCGAGCGTCGCGCCCGGTTTGATGACGGCGAGGCCGCGCATTAGTGATTCATACGTCACGTCCATCAGGCGGCGTGCTTTGCGCGGCGTTTCGCCAGCCGCGTACATGCGCGAGTGATCGCCGTGCCAGCCATCGACGATCACCGTCACGTCGATGTTGAGGATGTCGCCGTCCCGCAGCGCGCGCGGGCCTGGGATGCCGTGGCAGATGACGTGGTTGAGCGAGGTGCAGACGGTGTGCCGGTAGCCGCGATACCCCACGCACGCGGGCAGAGCGCCGTTGTCGAACACGAACTGGCGGGCGAGATCGTCCAGCCGTTCGGTCGTGACGGCCTCGCGCACTTCGCCGACCAGCATGTCGAGGCATTCGGCGGCGAGGCGGCCGGCCTTGCGCATGCCCTCGAAGGCCTCTGGCCCGTGAATGCGGATGGAGCGCAGATCGCGCTGGTCGTCGTCGGCGGCGGCGTAGGTCATGGCGCTCGGATATAGTGGCTTGAGCGGATCATAGCACGGTTTGCGGCGGGCTTCCCCAGGGGATGAGGCCGGCCTGCATCCAATCGGCGTCCTCGCGGCATCTCTCAGTTAACGGAACGCGAGAGGCCGGCCATGACTGGGTTTGAGGATTTCAACTGGGGCGCGTTGGGGCTGGGGTTCTCGGCCGTTTTGGCGCTGGCTTGGGCCGTCTTCGCCGTACGCAACCGCCCGAGCCCGACGGCGCTTGTGGTGGGCCTTGCCCACATCGTGGTGGCCGGGTTCCACAGCGTGGCCCCGATCCGCGGCCTCTTGGACCCAAACTATGTCGGATACAGCTTCGGCATGCTGAGCGCCGCGAGCGGCTGGCAGGTCACGGCGCTGGCGGGCGCGGTTTTTGTTTTGGCGGCCGTCGGGGCGTTCAACGCGCTGGCGAGCGACCGGCGGGCCCGCATCCGTGTGGCGGCGACCTCGACGCTCTTCCTCGTCAATGTCGGCGGCGCGTGGCTCTACAACGCGCTGACCGATCTGCGCGGCAACGTCATCCAGTTCGGCGAGTACGCGACCATTCCGGGTGAGGCAGGCACGGCGATCCTGTTCGTCCTCTTCGTCGCCCCGTTCTTCCTGGGCGCGCTCTGGGCCGGCAAGCGCGCGCTCACGCCCGCCACGTAAAATGCTAAGGAAGAGGCCATGGCCTCTCCCGCAACCGTCAAAGCCGCCGTCCTTCTGATCGGCGATGAACTCCTCTCCGGGCGCACGCAGGATGTGAACCTGCAGACGATCGCGAAATTCCTGGCGCCGCTCGGCATCCAGGTCGCGGAAGCGCGCGTCGTGCCCGATGAGCCGGACGAGATGATCGCCGCGATCAACGCGCTGCGGAAGAAATACGCGTACGTCTTCACCACCGGCGGCATCGGCCCGACGCATGACGATAAGACCGCCGATTGCGTCGCCGCCGCATTCGGCGTGCCTATCGACGTGCGCGCCGATGCGCGCGCGATCTTGGAAGAGCATTACAAGACGACCGACATCAACGAAGCGCGCTTGCGGATGGCGCGTATTCCCGATGGCGCGTCGTTGATCGCGAACCCGGTGTCGAAAGCGCCGGGCTTTCAGATGGAGAATGTGTTCGTGATGGCCGGCGTGCCCTCGATCATGCGGGGCATGTTGGAAGACATTGGCCATCGGCTGACGGGCGGGGCGGTGCTGCGTGCGCGCACCGTGCGCGGCAAGGGGTTGAAAGAAGGCGAACTCGCAGCGCCCCTCAAAGAACTTGAAGCCAAGTATGAGGGCGTCGGGTTCGGCTCCTATCCGTGGTTCGCGGCCGATGGGCACGGCGCGCACCTCGTCGCGCGCTCCACCGATGCGGCCGCGCTCGAGGCGGCGACCGCCGATCTCATTGCGCTGGTGCGCGCGCTGGGGATCGAGCCGGAATTATTGGACGAGGCATGAGTCACGAGTGTTTCGGTGATGAAAGTACCGCGCTGCCCTACGTGACCGCTGCGGTAGTGGTTTTGAGTGAGGCGCAGGTGCTCCGGGCTAGCAGCGCTCTTGCTACGATCAAGCAAAACGTTGGGGTTTCCCACAACGCTAAAATTCACTGTAGAGAGTTGTTTGCGGGGCACGCGAGGCTCAAGGGCCCATTCCGAAAACTTAGCACCACCGACGTGCAGCGGCTGCTTCATGACTGCGTCGTGACCACGACGACCGTCGGCGCGCGTTTCTCCTTGGCGAGTGTCGATATGAGCCGATATCCAACCAAGCTACGGCTTCTTGATGGCGAGGAGTTTGCTGTAGGGTCAAAGCACGTGGCAGGCTTTCTTATGACGACGGCACTTATGAACGCGGCCGATGCCTTCGGAGCCAACGAAAACGCGTTCTTCTATGACCAAGACTCGACGAAAATCGACTGGGGCTTAGCGGCGCGAATGCGGGCCGATCACTTTAGCCGAGCGCATCCTCAAGCTCTCAACAGCGCCCTAACCCCAGAGCGCCGTGCGCTACTGGATGTAGCGGACATCGCCGCATATAGCTTCGGACGAGTATTGTCAGGAGCTGAGACTGGTCGGCGTGGCACTGGGTATTTCCGCGAACTCGTAGATTTCATGAACGCGTCGAAGGTGAAGCTTACATGGGAACCGCCGCCACTTGATACGGAGGAGCGGTGAGGTGACACGCGCACGGCCGGCCAGCTAGAAGCTTCGCGCGTGCGGACGTGGCGAAACTGGTAGACGCACCGGACTTAAAATCCGTTCGCCGCAAGGCGGTGTGGGTTCGACTCCCACCGTCCGCACCAGCCTTCGCTCGCGCGAGCGAAACGAAGGCTGCCTGGCCGGAGCCCATCGGGCGAAGGCGGGCATGCGCAACGCGCGCAGCTACGGCTAGGCAGGTGGATCCACGCGTTTGTTGACTTGGAAACTATCAGATGATAGTTGACTAGGAAACAAATGGGGTTGTGATGCCGCAAGCGTCTCAATTGACCGATCACCTCGGCTATTGGCTGCGGCTGGTGTCGAACCGTGTCTCGCACGCGTTCGCCGCGAAGGTGGCGGCGCGCGGCGTGACGGTGGCCGAATGGGTGGTGTTGCGCGCGCTCTATGATGGGCCGGCCGCGCCGAGCCGCGTGGCCGATGCGCTCGGGATGACGCGTGGCGCGATCACCAAGCTTGCGGATCGGCTGATCGCCAAGGCGCTTGTCGTTCGCCGGGCGAGCGCGGACGACGGGCGCGCGCAAACGCTCACGCTGACGGCCAAAGGCGCAAAACTCGTGCCCGAGCTTGCAGCGCTCGCGGATGAAAACGACGCGGCTTTTTTTGGCGCGCTTTCGGCAAGCGAGCGCAAGTCGCTTGAGCGCCTGATGAAGCGGATGGCGGCGCGGTTCGAGATGACGGTCGCGCCGACCGAGTGACGGAGAAGAAGCGGATGCAAGAGGCGATGATTGCTGTGGCGACGGCATGCCGCGACGGCGCCGAAAAGGGCGCGATGACGTTCCCGCAAATCGTGGCGGCCCTGGGCAAGGCTGGCTTCGAGAGCTACGCGATCGATTTTCGACGCGCGAGTGCGATCTACTATGGCGAGGACGGCGACAGCGTAGCGCTTACGGCGCACCGCGTGCGCACACAGGTGGCTGCCCGGTTTGATGGCGCCGCCATGCAGGCGGCGATCGGAGAGGCCCAGTCCCTCGCGCCCGGCTACAAATATATCGGTTTTTGCGAGAAGGCCGCCGCGGCTGGGTGCGCGGGATACGCGGTCTCTCTGTCCGGGCGGCGCGCGGTTTACTTCGGGCGCACCGCCGAAACACAC
>CAZXNY010000191.1:0-5617 GCA_964642205.1 uncultured Caulobacteraceae bacterium | reverse complement strand
GCCGCTCGCGCAGCGCGCCGGGATTGGATGGCAAGGCAAGCACACCAACCTCGTCTCGCGCACGCATGGCTCGTGGCTCTTTCTCGGCACGGTGCTGACGAGCGCCGCGCTGCAAGGAGACGAACCAAGCGCCGATCATTGCGGCGCGTGCCGCGCGTGCCTCGACATTTGTCCGACGAACGCGTTTCCCGCGCCGTACCAACTCGATGCGCGCCGCTGCATCGCCTATCTCACGAACGAGCATCCAGGCGTCATTCCACGCGAGTTTCGCGAACCGATCGGCAATCGCGTCTATGGCTGTGACGATTGCCTCGCCGCGTGCCCGTGGAACAAGTTTGCGCAAATCAGCGCCGATGCGCGCCTTGCGGTGCGCGGCGATCTACGCGCGCCGCCGCTGGCCGAGCTGGCGGCGCTCGACGACTCGGCGTTCCGCGCGCGCTTTACCGGCACGCCAGTAAAACGCAGCGGCCGTGCGCGCTTTGTGCGCAATGTGCTCATCGCAATCGGCAATTCTGGTGAGCGCGGGTTCGCGCCCGTCGCCGAAAAATTACTCGGCGATCCAGAGCCTTTAGTGCGCGGAATGGCCGTGTGGGCGCTTTCCCGCCTGCTTGACGGGGCGGCCTTCGCGGCGCTCAAACTTGCCTGGGCGCCCCGAGAATCGGAGCCGTCCGTGCGGGAGGAATGGGGCGCGTGAGCGACGAGCCGTATGACAGGCTACCGGGAGACCGGGAGCCGGACATCGAATTCCCCGGCGAATCGCAAGGCCGGCGCGTGCGCGGCCGCATGGCGCGCAAAAATCTTGATGCTGACCTAGGCAAGATCAAACGCCAGAAACGCTTCGGCCTGCCGCTGATGGTTCTCGGCGTGCTGTTCTGCGCAGCGTTCCTCGTGCCCGTGACATGGGTCGCGATCTACCGGCTCGCGCTGCCGCCGGGCACGGTGCTGATGCTCGCGCGCGCAGCTGAAGGTGAGCGCATCCGCCACGAAAGCGTGCCGATGCGCCGGATCTCGCCGCACATGGTGCGCGCCGTGATCGCCGCGGAAGACGCGCGCTTTTGCCAACATGACGGGTTCGACCTCGAAGCCATCCAGGATGCGATGGAATCGAACCGCGACGGCGGGCGCACGCGCGGCGCCTCCACGATCAGTCAGCAAACCGCGAAGAACGCGTTCCTGTGGCCTGCGCGCTCCTGGCTGCGCAAAGGCGCCGAGACGTATTTCACCGGTCTCATCGAATTCATGTGGCCCAAGCGCCGCATCATGGAGACGTATCTCAACGTGGCCGAATGGGGCGATGGCATCTTCGGCGTCGAAGCCGCCGCGCAAGCGCGTTTCGGCGTGAGCGCGGAGAATCTGACGCCGCTGCAAGCCGCGCGTCTCGCCGCCGTGTTGCCGAGCCCCAACCGTTGGCGTGCGGATAATCCCGGCCCCTACGTGCGCCGCCGCGCCGCGACGATCATGCAGCGCGCACGCGTCGTCGGAAACGAAGGTCTCGCGAACTGCGTGCTACGCCCGCGCGGCTTCGAATAACGTCTATTCCTCCGGAATCTCGCCGGTCCGCCGCGCTTCGCGCGCGTGGCCGAGCACAAGGCGCGCATCGACGCTCGCCGGATCGGCACGCACCGCCGCCTGCGCATCCGCTTCCGCCAGTTCGAACGCGCGCTGGTGGAGGCGCGCGGAAGAGCGCAGGCGCAGCGCAAGCGAGTCATTGGCGCGCAGATCGAGCGCGCGTGAGAGGTCTTCCTCCGCGTTGCGCCAGTCTTCTTCCATCGCGTAGGCGCGGGCGCGGTCGATCAAAATGTCCGGCTGCGCTTCGCGCTCGCTCGCCATCAGCGTCAGCGCTTGTGTGAACGTCGAGCGCGCGCGCGCGGGCGCATGCGCGAGCAGATAGGCGTTGCCGGCCTGCGAGAACAACTCGGCACGTTGTGCGGGCAAGCCGGCGTCTGCGCCCATCGCCAAAGACTCAAGCCGCCGCGCGCCTTCCTCGACGCGCCCAAGCGCGATGTTGGCCATCGCCGCGCAGCGATAGGCCGGAAGCTCCTGCGCATCGGCGGCCCAAGCCATCGCCTCTTCGTAGGCGCGCTCGGCGTTCGTCTCGATCAGCGCCACGCATTGCGCAAAGCGCGTCGGCAGCGTGGTCGTCATTGGAGTGGGGGCGGGCGCCTCGGCGGCCTGCAGCAGCGCGAACGGGAGAAGGAGGGCGGCGAGCGTCATGCCCGCGACGTGCGGGGTGGAAACGGCAAAACCAAGGCGCTAGCCGCAAAGCTCCTCAACGGCGGCAATCAGCTTCTTCAGATCTTGTGGGCGCGAGAGCCGGTGATCGCCGTCGCGGATCAGCGTGAAGGCAAGGTCATCCGTGGTCAGCCGGTCGGCCAATAGCTGCGCATGCGCGAACGGGACGTCCGGATCGCGCGCGCCTTGCAGGATGCGCACCGGCCCGCTGAACGCGATCGGCGCGCCAAGCAGCAGATGGTCGCGCCCTTCTTCGATCAGCCGCCGGGTGATCACGTAGGGCTGCGGGTCATACGCCGAAGGCCGCGCCCAGCGCCCCGTCTCCTCGATCTCGCGCCGCGCCGCCGGATCGAGCCCTTCCCACAGCAGCGCTTGCGTAAAATCCGCTGCGGGCGCGATCAGCACCATGCTCAGCACGCGCTCTGGGCGCGCCTTCGCCACCAGCAGCGCCAGCCACCCGCCCATCGAGGAGCCGACCAGAACCAGCGGCCCCGCACTCGCGGAGTCGATCACCGCAAGCGCGTCGTCCCGCCAGCGGCCGATGGTTCCATCCTCGAACGCGCCACCCGATCGCCCGTGCCCGGAATAATCGAGCCGCAGGAAGCTTTGGCCCTTGGCGCGCGCCCAATCGGCCAGAACCTGCGCCTTCGTCCCGGCCATGTCAGACTTGAAGCCGGAGAGCCAAACCACCGCCGGGCCCCGACCGTGACTGCTTTCGTAAGCCAAATGAACGCCGTCGCCCCGGTCCAGCGTCTCGATTTCGCCCCATGGCATGTGCGATTGACCTTCAAATGAGCGGCGAACTCGCGGTTCTGGGCCCGCGCGGGGATGCGCGAAACCCCGAACCGATGCAAGAAAGACAAATGTACTCCGTGTTGCAGGTGACGCCGGCGCTCGATGCCGGCGGCGTCGAACGCACAACGATCGAGGTCGCGGAAGCGATCGCCCATGAGGGCGGCGCAGCCCTTGTCGCGTCTCGCGGCGGCCGGCTCGAGCCTGACCTTGCCGCTGCGGGCGGCGAACTCATCCGCATGCCCACGGATTCCAAGAACCCGATCACGCTCTACGCCAATGCACTGAAGATCGCGGATGTCGCACGCAAGCGGAACGTGAAGCTGATCCACGCGCGCTCACGTGCGCCGGCGTGGAGCGCGCTCTGGGCCGCGCGCAAACTCAAAGTGCCGTTCGTGACGACGTATCACGGCATCTACAACGGCCGCTCCGGCTTCAAGAAGCTCTACAATTCGGTGATGGCGCGCGGCGATCTCGTCATCGCCAATTCCGAATACACGCGCGCGCACGTGCTGAAGCACCACAAAGCGCCGGCCGAAAAGGTCGTCACCATTCCGCGCGGCGTCGATCTTGAGTGGTTCGATCCCGCGCGTGTGCCGCAAGAGCGCATCGATAAGCTCCGCAGCGGGTGGAGCGCGCAGGGCAAGTTCGTGATCCTGATGCCCGCGCGCCTGACGCGCTGGAAGGGCGCGCTCGTGCTGATCGACGCGGCGCAGCGCCTCAAGGCGCGCATCCGCGAGCGGTTCAAGGTGATTATCGCCGGCGATGCGCAAGGCCGGGAAGGCTACCTGCAGGAGCTGGAGGCCGCGATCTCTGCGGCGGACATGATGAGCGACGTCGCCATCGTCGGCCACGTCGGCGATATGCCCGCGGCGCTGGCGGCGGCCGATGTAGTGGTCGCGCCCTCGATCGAGCCGGAAGCGTTCGGCCGCAGCGCGGTCGAAGCGTCGGCGATGGGCCGGCCCGTGATCGCATCGAAATTGGGGGGCTTCATCGAAACGGTGGCGGACGGCGAGACCGGCTTCCTGATCCCAGCCGGGGATGCGGAAGCGCTCGCGCAGGCCCTGGAGCGGGTGATGAGCCTTTCTCCGGCCGAGCGGGCGGCTATCGGCGCGGCCGGAACAGCGCGGGCGCGCGCGCTGTATTCGAAGGCGGCGCTTCAGGCCTCGACCTTGCAAGTCTACCGCCGGCTCTTGGGAGACCAGGCGTGAATCCGTTCCGTAAACGCAACGATGCAGGCTGGCGCCCGGCGCCGGTGAACGCCAAGCGGGTGCTTGTGATCCGTCTTGGGGCGCTCGGCGACGTCGTCCAGTCGCTGGCGGCCGCCAAAGCGATCCGCGAATACCATGTCGGGGCTCGCATCACCTTCCTCACCACCGAGCCGTTCAAGGCCTGGGGCGAAGAATGCCCGTTCTTCGATATCGTCGAGGATGATGGCCGTCCGCGCGACGCGCAGGCCACCGCCCAGCTCATCGCGCGCATCCGCGCCGCCAAATACGACATGGTGTACGACCTCCACACCTCGGGCCGCACCTCGAACTATTTCCTGGGCCTGCGCCCCTGGCCGCCGCTCTGGTCGGGCGTCGCGCCCGGCTGCTCGCACCCCCATTCCAACCCGCTCCGCGCCGAGATGCACACGCTCGACCGGCACGCAGAGCAGCTCGCTTTCGCCGGCATCGGCCCGGAGGGCGGCTACGAAATCGGCTGCGCGCCGCTGCCGGACCTTTCCTGGGTGCGGGCAGCGCTTCGTGACCCGCCGCGCCTCCAGCCTGGCTATTTTGGCCTGCGGGGGCCGTATGGCCTCATCATCCCCGGCGCCTCGCCGCACCGGCCTGAAAAGCGCTGGCCGGCTGAGCGTTTCGCCCAGCTCGCTAAGCACATGGCCGTGCGCGGCGTCACGCCCGTGGTGATCGGCGCCAGCGCCGAGAAGGACATCGGCACGCTGATCGCCGAAGCTGAGCCCAAGGCCAAGAACCTCGTCAGCCGGACCGATCTCTTCCAGATCGCGACTTTGGCCGAGCGGGCGCTCTTTGCGGTTGGCAACGACACTGGCCCGATGCACATCGCCGCAGCCGCCGGCGCGCCCTGCGTGGTGCTGTTCTCGGCCGATAGCGATCCCGCCAAGGTCGCGCCCCGCGGCCCGCGCGGCGTGCTGACGCTCACCGCGGTCAATCTCGACGACATGCCGGTTGAGCAAGTTGTCCAGGGAATCGGCAATTTCGGCGTCTTCAGCGAGCGCGCCCGCGCTTGAAGCTGAGGCCGGCTCAGGCGATATTAAGAAGCGTGCGGCCCTCGATTTTGCTAGGTGGGGGCGCACGACCGATTCAACGGACTTGAGGAGAGTAGCATAGCCCGCCGACCGTACGCCGCGCCGCCGCCCACGAAGGATGGGCCCCGTGTGAATGACGAAATTCGCGGAGTTCTCCGCGTCCTGCTGATCGACGAAAACGGCGAGAAGCAGGGTGAGATGCCGGTCAGCGCTGCGCTCGACGCCGCAAAGGCCGCCGGGCTCGACCTCGTCGAGGTCTCGCCGAACTCCGTGCCTCCCGTCTGCAAAATCCTCGACTACGGCAAGTTCCGGTTCGAGGAGCAG
>CAZXNY010000190.1:4514-5655 GCA_964642205.1 uncultured Caulobacteraceae bacterium | reverse complement strand
GTTGCGCGCATCTGCCCTGAACACGAGCGCGGCCGTGCATGGTTGCGCGATCACGGACTGGCGCTACACGCAATCGGGGCCTAGCGCGCTAGCGACTAATACGAGTCCCACCACATCGCGAAATGTGTTGACTATGGCGACCGCGGTAGCCGCGCGAGGCGATCAGTTGTGTCTGTGTCATAGGTCGCTGACGCGCAAGCGTCCACTGCGGGACACTCTCCGGTGATCTGGTCAGCCAGGCAACGTGCACTGATTCCAAATTTCACGCCGTTTCCGTCACCAAAGTTGCAGAATACCTGATATTGGCAAACCGACAAAGTAGCGCCACCTGGAACCTGAATTGATGTTGTTGCAAGTACCGGCGGCTCAGTCTCGGACGCACAAAGCCCATTTGCGGTGTATTCAATGCCGCTGTCATTGTGTCCATCGAAGACCGCCGCAAAACTAGCGGATGAGAGCAGGGCCGCCCCGAAAAACACCGCTGCAGAAATCGATTTCACTTGGAACATCGCAGAGCCCATTAGCCTTCAGGCCCGAAATCTAACGAACGATCGACGTTCGGATCCGGCGGCGGGTTCGGAATATTCGCCGCTGCCGAACCGATTGGCGCACCGACGATTTGCGGCGCAGCGTCGCTCACCAGTTCCGCGGGCGGGCCGAGCGCGTAGTCTTCCGCCGTCGGCATTTCGAGCGCCCGTGACGGCACGCTGCGTAGCGCAACGGTCATGAACGTGCGCCAGATTTCGGCGGGCAGCTGCCCGCCAGTGACGCGCGCGGTGGCGATGCGGTGATCGTCATTGCCGATCCACACGCCGGCGACGAGGCCCGGTGTGAAACCGACGAACCACGCATCGCGATAGTCGTTGGTGGTGCCGGTCTTGCCGCCAATCTCGCGGCCCGGAATGCGGGCGGCCGTGCTGGTGCCGCTTTGCACCGAGCGCGCCATCATCAGGTTCATGTAGCGGCGCGGCTGATCTTCGATCACGCGCTCACGATTGCGCGGGCGCCATGTCCAAACCACTTCGCCGTTCGAGCGCCGCACGCGCACCACGCCGTGCGCTTCGAGGCGATAGCCGTTCGAGGCCATCGCGCCATAGGCTTGCGTCATCTCAAGCAGCGTCACTTCCTGCGCGCCGAGGGC
>CAZXNY010000190.1:0-4414 GCA_964642205.1 uncultured Caulobacteraceae bacterium | reverse complement strand
TCGCGCCATAGGCTTGCGTCATCTCAAGCAGCGTCACTTCCTGCGCGCCGAGGGCGAGCGAGCGATAATTGTGTAGCGGTGAGCGCACGCCGAGACGGCGCGCGACTTCGATAACACGCTGGCCGCCGATCTCATTTGCGATGACGATGGCGACCATGTTGAGCGAGCGCGCAAACGCGCCGCCGAGCTCGATGGGCCCATAGAACTCATCGTTGTAATTGCCGGGCGACCAATCGCCGATCGTAACCGGCGCATCGACGCGCACCGTCCATGGCGTCAGGCCCGCTTCCATCGCCGCGAGATAGATGAAGAACTTGAACGAAGAACCGGGTTGGCGGCGCGCTTGTGTGACGCGGTTGAACTCGCTCTGGCCCTCGGCTTTGCCGTAGCCGCGGCCGCCGACCATCGTGCGCACGCCGCCATTGTCGTCCATCGCGACGATCGCTGCTTGGCTCACGCGGCGCGCTTGCCCATCGCGCGCGAGGATCGTTTCGACCGCCGCTTCGCCTGCGCGCTGCGCTTGAATATCGAGCGTGGTCTCCACGATGAAATCGTCGTTCGCCTGGCCGATCACCTGGTTGAGCAGGGGATCGATCCAATCGCGGAAGTAACCGAGGTTGCCCGCCGGGCTGGTGCGGCTGATGTTCAGGTCTTCGCGCAAAGCCGCTTGGCGTTCCGCGTCGCTGATGAAGCCCTCGGCCACCATTTCGTTGAGCACGACTTCGGCGCGCTCGCGCGCGCTGGCTTCTTGCTGCGCCGGGTTGAGCCGCGAGGGCGCTTTGACGAGGCCGGCGAGCAGCGCCGATTGCAGCAGCGTGAGCTCGCGCGCGGGCCTGTCGAAATAACGTTCGCTGGCGGCTTCGATGCCCCACGCGCCGGCGCCGAAATAGACGCGGGAGAGATAGAGCGCGAGCAGCTGATCCTTGGTGAAGCGGCTCTCAAGCCAGACAGCGAGCGCGACTTCCTGGAATTTGCGGCGGAACGTGCGGCTGTTGTTGAGGAATAGGTTCTTGGCCAGTTGCTGCGTGATCGTCGAACCGCCCTGGACGACGCGGCCCGAGCGCAGATTTTCGACCATCGCGCGCGAGAGGCCGCCAACGTCGATCCCGAAGTGATGGTAGAAGCGCCGGTCCTCGATCGCGATGAAGGCTTGCGCGACGTAGGGCGGCAGCGTGCGCAGATCGACGGGCGGCCCGTTCTGCGCGCCTTCGCGCAAGATCACCGTGTTGTTGATATCGACGAACGTGATCGAGGGTGCGTTCGACGCTTCCCAGAGATCGTCCGTCGACGGCATGTCCCAGGTCAGGAACACGAAGAGCGCGGCCATCACCGCAAACAGCCCGCCGACCGACCAGCCCGCCCAGATCGCGTACTCGCGCGGCGTGCGCGGGCGCTGAATGTTGCGGATGCGCGTCCACGCGGTTTCTGTCCAGGTGCGCGCGCGGGTGGCGCCCGTCGTGATCAGCCCGACGAGGCGGGCGCGCATCTGGGTGAGTTCGTCCGGTTCGCTGCGCGGATAATCGGGCTCGACGACGGGGGGCGGGCCTTCAGGCTCGGCCGCGCGGGGCGACGCGGCTTCGGGCGCCTCAGGCGGCGCTGGCCGCTGAGGTTCTTCCGGCGGCATGCCGGACGAAGGCGGATCGCCTTCAGGCGGTTCGTTTTGGTCAGCCAACCCCGGTCAAACCTCTGCGCGCGCCTCTAGCGCGATTCGCGCTGGCCCGACGCGACATGGTTACCGCGGCTACACCCCGGACGCGAACAAAACAAGACTTCACAGCAGGGTGATCTCCTTGCCCGCCAAGGCCCGCGCGGCCATATTCTGCGTTGAAGCGCGGGTAGATTCCCGCGCGTTGGAGGCATTGCATGAACCAGTATCTCGGCCAGACCCGGACGGCCCCCGCCGGCCGCGCGGACATGGCCGTCGACGCCGGCCTGCGCAGCTTCATGCTCGGCGTCTACAACAAGATGGCGCTTGGGCTTTTGCTGTCCGGCGTGCTGGCCTTTATCGCGGGCACGGTTCCGGAAGTTTCGCAGCTCGTGTTCGGCACGCCGCTGCGCTGGGTCGTGATGTTCGGCCCGCTCGCGATCCTGCTGATCTCGAGCTTTGCCATGAAGAACCCGTCTCCGGCGGGCGCGAACCTCGTCTATTGGTCGGTGGTGGCGCTGATCGGCGTCGGCATGGGCGCGCTGCTCATCGTCTATGGCGGCCGCCCCGGCGGCATGATGGACATCACCAAGGCGTTCCTGGTGACCTCGCTGACGTTCGGCGCCCTCTCGCTGTGGGGCTACACGACCAAGCGTGATCTGACCGGCATGGGCACGTTCCTGATGATGGGCCTCTTTGGCCTCATCATCGCGAGCCTGGTGAACTTCGGCTTCGCCGCCTTCACCGGCGCGCCGATCGAAGGCCTGTCGGTCATCATCTCGGTGCTGGGCGTGCTGATCTTCGCGGGCCTCACGGCCTACGACACGCAGCGCCTGAAGTTCATGTATTACGACCTCGGGGGCGACCAGCGCTCAATGGCCGTGGCGACCACGTATGGGGCGCTCAACCTCTACTTGAACTTCATCAACCTCTTCCAGTTCATCCTCTCGCTAATGTCTTCGCGAGACTAAACCGGAAGCTGCGAATCACTTTGCAGAACGCGGGCGCCCGGCTTCGGCCGGGCGTTTTGCGTTTCGGCCTTGCGCAGAACGGGTCATTCCGCGACCAGGCGGATCAGCTTTTGATCGAAGATCTTGAGCACGGCGCCGAGCTCGTGGCCGCGCCGGAGGATCAAGCCATTGGAAGCATGGATGGAATAGGCGCCTTGGCGGCGCGCGTCGGCCGGCTTTTTCTGGACTTGGTAAAGTGGCGCCTCGCTGCTGCGGCGGAAAATAGAAAACAGCGCGCGGTCTGAAAGCGCATCCATCGCATAGTCCCGCCAAAGACCGGCGGAAACGAAGCGGCCGTAAACTGTGAGTAACTGATCAAGCTCCCGCCGCTCGAAGAAAATAGTCCGGACCGGCTGCGCTGTTGTGGAGATCATCCTCGCCCCTTTGATTTCAGCATATTGCAGTCATTCCCAAATGAGCATCGCCGTAAACAGGCGCAAATCATAAGAAAAATTCACGGGAGAAGGCGCGATTAGGGCTGAAGCCGCCTTGATTGTGCCGCGATAGGGAGCGAGGTTCCTTACCAGCGATCGGCTGGAGATCAGTCGGTTCCGGTATCCATCAGCCCCCCCAGCCCCCCGGGGCCGTGCTACAGCCGATCGCACCCGATCTCTCCCTCTCGCCAACAAGGCCCGCGCACCCGGTGCGCGGGCCTTGACCATTCTAGGCGCCGGATCGCGCACGGGGCGAGGCGTTCGCGCGCCTTGCGCTTCCTAAGCGTCCGGGTGTCATCCTCCCGCAACAACGGCCGCGGAGCCGGGTGAGGGAGCGCGACATGGCAGGACGGTTGAAAGGCAAACGGGCGATCGTCACTGGGGCGGGTTCGGGCATGGGCGCCGCCAGCTTGCGACTCTTCACCGAGGAGGGCGCGGCGGTTCTTGGCGTCGATCTGCCTGGAAAGGCGCTTGAGGGCGCCCAGCACTTCCTGGAGGCCGATCTAACTGGCGAAGACGCCCCGGCGCGCATCATCGCGGAGGCGCAGGATAAGCTCGGCGGGATCGACATTCTGTTCAACAACGCGGGCGTCGGCGCTGGCGGGCCGGTGGCGGAGATGACCGATGCTGCGTGGGACCGCGTCGTCGATGTGAACCTGCGCAGCATGTTCCGCCTGACGCGCGCGGCGATCCCGCTCCTCAAGCAAAGCAGCGCCGGGCGCATCATCAACACGGCCTCTGTGATGGCCGAGGGGACCGATTACGGGCTCGGCGCATACTGCGCCTCCAAAGCGGGCGTCGCGGGCCTCACGCGCACGCTGGCGCTGGAGCTCGGGCGCGCCGGGATCACCGCGAACTACATTCTGCCGGGCGCGATCCGCACCGGCATGACGAGCGCGCTGTGGGACGCACGGCCCGATGTCGCGGAAATCTGGGCGAAGAAATCGGTGCTGAAACGTTTGGGCGCGCCGGAAGACATCGCGCGCGTCGCGTTGTTCCTTGCGTCGGACGATTCCGCGTTCGTCACGGGGCAAGGCATTTCCGTCGATGGCGGCATGCGGCTGCGGATTTAACGGCGCTGGCGTTTCACAAACCGGCGCCCTAAACAGCGCCGCTGTCCGGCCCCCGGGGTCGCGAAGGATTCGTCTTCATGTTGCTGCAGGTCGAGGGCTTGCGGAAAACGTTCGGAGCGCGCGCCGCGGTCGATGGCGTCAGCTTTGAACTCGATGCGGGCGAGATCGTCGGCTTCCTCGGGCCGAACGGCGCGGGCAAGACCACGACCATGCGCATGATCGCGGGCTATCTCGAGCCCGACGACGGTTACG
>CAZXNY010000189.1:0-5772 GCA_964642205.1 uncultured Caulobacteraceae bacterium | reverse complement strand
TATTCGGCAAGCTCATCGCCTGCCGGCATGCGCGAACTAGATTGGGCGGTGCGCGCGGGCCGCGAAGATGCGCGCCCACGCACGCCGCTGCTCGAACTCAACAACGTCTACGGCATGCTCCGCGCCGTCGAGAGCGGCTTTGGGATCGCCAGCGTCCCCGACTACATGGCGCGCGGCAACGAGAACCTCGTCAAAGTCCTCCCGACGCTCGCGGGCCCAAGCTTCGACGTCTACTTCATCTATCCAAGCGATCTAAAACGCTCCAAGCGCATCGCCGCTTTCCGCCAATTCCTGATCGAACAAGCACAAGGCTGGAGCGACTAGGCGTCACGGCCGCGGAATATCGCGCAGCCTGCGCCAGACTTGGTCCTGGCAGAACGGCCCCGCGCATCCACGCAACCGAAGCACCGCGCCATCGCTGCGAATGCTGCCTTGATACGTGCGCCCGTCTTCCGGGTTGCGCAGCCGTCCGTCGCGCCACGCGCCATCGCGCCACACAAAACCAGTGAGCATTTCGCGCCCGATCGCGCCCGCCTCCATGCGCGCGGGATCCCACGCCCACACCATTGCGCCGCACAGAGCGTCAGCGCGCGCTGTGCACGGCGCAAGCCGCACGACCGCGCCAAGCCCCGGCGTCGCCCAATCGCCCGCGAGCGAGGCCGGCGAATCGGCGCGCGCTTGCGTGACCGGCAGAACGAGCAGCCCGGCGATCACCACGCCCGCCGCGATCGCGCCTTTGCGTGAACGTGCGCGCGGCAGAAGCGGCTTACGGACAGCGGCGGCGTAGCGCGCGTGATATTCGGGATGCTCGGTGCCCATCCACCGGTCCCACCACGTGAAGTAGAGCCCGTAATTGTAGCCCGCCTGCGCGTGGTGCAGGTCGTGATGCGTGACGCTCGTCATCCAGTCGAACAGCGGCCGCCCATCGCGCCCCGCCGGCATCACCTCGTAGCCCGAGTGCCCCAGCGTGTTGCGCACGATCTGGTGCAGCATGAAAAGCCCGACCGCTTCCCATGCCGTCGGCACGATCATCACCCACACCGGCACGAACGTCGCCATCACCGCCGCTTCGCCAAGATCGAAACTGTAGGCCGTGAACGGCGAAGGGTTGTGACTCAAATGGTGGCGGCGGTGGAAACGCCGGAACAGCTGCGGCCGGTGCATCAGCCGGTGCGCCCAATAGAAATACGCGTCGTGCCCGATCATCATCAGCACGAGGCTGAGCCAGAACCACACCGGCCCCCACGTTGCGGCAATGCCGGGCCCCGGCAGCCAGCCCGCACGCGCCATCAGAAACGTCGCCAGCCCAACGGTCGAGAAGGTCGCGATCGAGCGGATCGAAACCAAAAACTCTGTAGCGAGTTGCACGGCCCTCGACCGCTCGGCGCGGATCTTCCGCCCCCTGAGCACTGGCGCGAGCGCCACCCACAGCACCAGCCACACGCCGATCGAGAACACCGCGTAGCGGGTGAGATCGGTCGTCATGTTCGCGCGCCACTGGCCCGCGATGTCGATCAATGCACTTTCCATGAACGCCTCCGCGTTTGACGGAGGCGAAGACGCCCGAAACCGGCCCGAACATCTCGCCGACAGCGAAAATCTGCCGCCGTTTTCAAAATCAGCCAGGATTTTCCGGTTTCGGCGAGGACTTATCCCCAACGCGCCGCCACTCGGTCGGCGTCAGCCCCGTCGCTTCCTTGAACGCGCGGTTGAACGGCCCGAGCGAACCGAACCCAAGATCGAACGCGATCGCCGCCACTGTCACGCGCGCTTCGTTCGGATCGGTGAGCCGCGCCTTGGCCACTTCGATCCGCCGCGCGTTCACGAATGCCGCGAAGTTGCGGTGCCCGAGGTGATCGTTGATCAGCCGACGCAGCCTGTGCTCGGGCGCCCCGACCTCCTCCGCCAGCGCCCCAATCGTCAGCCCCTCGCGCCGCCAAGCCTCGCCCGCGCCCATCGCCGCATCGAGCCGCGCGAGCGTCGCCCGGTCTCCTGCGTCCAGCCCATCCGTGACCGGCGCCGGGGCCGCGGGCGCCGCGCCAAACAACGTCGGCCGCGCTTCGGTGAACAAGAACGCGCCTGCGCCGCAGAACAGCAGGAGCGCGAGCGCGCCCGCCGGCCCGTACCACGCCGCCTCGACGCCAAAACTTTCACCGATCTCGAACACAGAGAGCGTCGCAATATACGCCGTCACAATCGCCAGAAACGGCCCGCGTAGGCGCCGCCGCGCCTCCACCAGATCGCCGCGCGAGGACCGTGCGATCACGTAGAGCCCATGCGCCGCAAGCCCCAGCTCCATCAGATTGTGCACGACCCACACGTGCCGCTGGATCTCCCTCGGCGTGAAAATCCCGACGAGCCCGACGACGAACAACACCGCCGCCGGAATGAAGAGCGCCGGCGTGAGCTTCCGGTCCTCGAACAGCGTCACGATGAAGAGCCAGAACAGCCCACCGCCAGCGACCGAGATCAGCTGGATCGGCCAGATCGCTTCAAACGGCACAACGCTGCGCACCAGCGGCGAGGCGTTGATCGCGTAGGCGATGACATTGACGCAGAACAGCAGCCCCGCAACGCGCACGCCCCGCGCGCCTGGCTCAGCCGCCCGCGCAAATGCCGCCGCCGTCGCGCCCACCGCGCCAATGGCCGCGCCGCGTGCCAGCAGTTCGAAGATTTCGAGCGCCGTCATCCCGCCGCGCTAGGTATCAAAGGCGGTCGCCAAAAGCGATCAGCCCCGCACCGATCGCAACAAGCGCCGCGCCAATCCAGCGGCGTGGGCCAAGCCGTTCGCGCAAGAACACCCACGCGATCAGCGCGGCGAACACCACGCTCGTTTCCCGCAACGCGGTGACTTGCGCAGCTGGCGCAATCGTCTGCGCATAGAGCACCACGCCATACCCGCCGCCGCTCACGATCCCGGCGCCAAGCCCGCGCTTCCAATCGAGCGCGAACGCGCGCGCCAAACCCGCAGCGCCGCGCCGCCACAGCGCGTAGATCAAAATCGGCGCGCCCGAGAGCAGTAAGCTCCAACCGAGATAATGCGCAGCGCTCCCCGTCGCACGCGCGCCGACCGCATCGAAGAAAGAATAGCCGCCAATCGAAGCCGCCGTGATCAGCGCCCAGAACGTGGCCTTGAACGGCGCGTTCGGGCTCGCGCCCACCGCAAGCACGCCCGCGCACACGAGACCGATGCCGCCGAGCACGATCGGCGCAGGCGTCTCATCCGCAATCAAGAACGCAAGCACCGCAACGACCGCGGGCGCGAGGCCACGCGACAGCGTGTAAACGTGCGAGAGATCGCCCGTCTCGTAGCCTTTGGTGAGCGCTGCCCAGTAGAGCGCGTGAATGAGGCTCGCGATCAGCAACGGCGGCCACGCGTCGGGCGGCGGCATCCCGTAATAGGCAAGCAACGCAGCGGAAAGCGCGATCCAGCCGATCGACACGAGCGCAGAATCCGCGAGCCGGTCCGATCCCGCCTTCAGCATCGCATTCCACGTCGCGTGGATGAGCGCTGAAAGAAGCGCGGCAATGATCGCTGCGGCGGGCATGGGCGGCGCACGATGGCCGGGTTCCCCGCCCTCGCCAACCGCCGCGCGGCGTGCTCTAGCTGCGGCATGAACGCAGCGGCCGGCCCCAAAGAAAGCAATTGGCGCATCTGGGTCGGCTTCTTTGGCGTCTGCGCGCCAAGCTCGGCCGGCATCGGTCTCACGCCGCTCATGACCACCGCCGCGATGGCCGCGCGCGATCTCAACGAAGCGCAGATCGGCCTCGCCTTCAGCTTCGATCTGCTCGCGAACGCGCTCGTCACGATCTGGGTATCGCAGCGCCTCTCGAAATTCTCCCCGCAAGTGCTCGGCATCGTCGGCGCGACGTTGATGATCGCGGGCAACGCGCTCGGCATGTACGGCGAAGAGTACTGGCCGCTCGTGCTTGGCTTCGCGATGCGCGGCGCGGGGATCGGATGTTTGCTCAACGCACAAAGCGCGCTCGCCGCGCGCGTCGCGAGCCCGCAGCGCCTCGTCGGCGCAAGCATGGCGATTCAGATGGCGATGATCATCGCCGCGCCCGTGCTCTCGGGCCGCCTCATCGAAACGCACGGCCAGATCGGCGTGTTCGGCATCTACGCCGCCGCCGCCGCGATTGCGCTGCCGTTGATCGTGTTCGCGCCCGGCGTCCGCAAAGACGCGCCGCCCAGCACGATCGCGCCAAGCTTCGCGGGCGTTCTTGCGTTGATCCGTTCGCCCTTCGTGATCGCGGGCATCCTCGCCTACATGGGCCTCAACGCCATGTGGCCGTTCTTCGCGCAAGTCGCGGGCGAGCGCGGGCTTGAGCCGTCACAAGCGGGCGATCTCATCGCCATCGTCACCGTCGGCGCCGGCATCATCGGAATCTCAAGCGCCATTCTGCCCGACCGCCTCGTCGCGCCCGTCGCGCTCATCGCCGTCGCCGCCTGCGCAATCGGATCAGGTCTGTTGCCGATGGCGCCCACCGTGCCGCTGATGATCGCCGCCTTCGCCGTGATGGCGACGAGCTTCACCTTCATGCAGAACCTGTTCATGACGATCGGCGTGCGGCTCGATCGCACCGGCGGGCTCAACGCCGGCTCAGGCGGCGTCAATTCGCTGATCAGCTCGAGCACGCCGACACTCGCGGGCATGCTGATCCACGCGACCGGCTCCTACGCGAGCCTCGCGATCTTCTCACTCGTTGCTCTGGTTGGCGGCGTCACGATGCTGCGGATCGCGGTGCGCGACCTAGACCGCGCACCGCTCACGCAGGCTTGAGCTAGCTCAGATTCCCGCAGAAGCGCTGGATGCGCGAACACGCATCTTCGAGCTGCGCATTTGACGTTGCGTACGAAATGCGGAAGCACGGGCTCGTGCCGAACGCCGCGCCATGCACGACGGCGACGCCCTCCACTTCCAACAGCTCGCGCGCAAAATCCTCATCCGTCGCGATCACCGCGCCCGTCGGCGACCGCCGTCCGATCGCGCCAGCGATGGACGGATAGACGTAGAACGCGCCCTCGGGCGTCGGACAGCGAATGCCTTGCGCCTGATTGAGCATCGAGACGACAAGATCGCGCCGCCCCTGAAACAGCTTCTGGTTCGGCTTGATGAACTCTTGCGTGCCGTTGAGCGCTTCCACGCTCGCCCATTGCGAAATCGATGACGGGTTCGACGTCGATTGGCTCATGATCGCGCCCATGCCCTTGATGATAGCTTCGGGCCCCGCGGCGTAGCCGATGCGCCAACCCGTCATCGAATAGGCTTTGGAAACGCCGTTCATCGTGAGCGTGCGGTCGTAGAGCGCGGGCTCGACTTGCGCGATCGTCGTGAACTTGAAGTCACCATAGACGAGATGCTCGTACATATCGTCGGTCAGAATGTACGCGCCGGGATACGCCATCAGGACGCCCGCGATCGCCTTCAATTCGTCAGCCGTATAGGCCGCGCCCGAAGGGTTCGACGGCGAGTTCAGCAGCACCCACTTCGTGCGGTCCGTGATCGCGCGCGCCAGCGCTTCGGCCTTCAGCTTGAAGCCGTCTTCGATCTTGGTTTCGACGAACACCGGCGTCGCGCCCGCGAGCAGCGCCATATCCGGATAGCTCACCCCATACGGCGCCGGGATCACGACCTCATCGCCCGGATCGAGCGTCGCCATGAACGCGTTGAAGATCACCGCCTTGCCGCCCGGCGAGACGTTCACTTGCGCGCGCGTATAGGTGAGGCCGTTCTCGCGCTTGAACTTCGCGACGATCGCGTCCTTCAG
>CAZXNY010000188.1:2727-5829 GCA_964642205.1 uncultured Caulobacteraceae bacterium | reverse complement strand
CGACGCTGAAGCGCGAAGTCGTCGCCGGGCTCGACATCATGATCGTCCGCGAGCTGACGGGCGGCGTCTATTTCGGCGAGCCGCGTGGCGTCGAAACGCTTGCCAACGGCGAAAAGCGCGGCGTCGACACGCAAGTCTATACGACGAGCGAGATCGAGCGCGTCTCGCGCGTCGCGTTCGAGCTGGCGCGGGGGCGGCGCAACAAGGTCACTTCCGCGGAAAAGTCCAACGTGATGGAAACCGGCCAGCTCTGGCGCGAGGTCGTCACCGCGCTGCATGCGCGCGAGTACAAGGACGTCGAGCTCGAACACATGCTGGCCGACAACGCCGCCATGCAGCTCGTTCGCCGCCCCACGCAGTTCGATGTGATCGTGACGGACAATCTCTTCGGCGACGTGCTCTCAGATGAAGCGGCCCAGCTCACCGGATCGCTCGGCATGCTCCCATCCGCCGCGCTCGGCGTGAAAGGCGCGCCGGGCCTTTACGAGCCGATCCACGGCTCGGCGCCGGACATTGCCGGCAAAGGCATAGCCAATCCACTCGCGGCGATCCTCTCGCTCGAAATGGCGTTTCGTTGGTCGTTCGGCCGGCCCGACATCGCCGACAAGCTCTTCGCCGCCGTCACGCGCGCGCTGAAAGAGGGCGCTCGCACGCCCGACATCGGCGGCAAAATGACGACGCGCGAAATGGGCGATGCGGTGATCGCCTCGCTTTAGGAATTGGCGCTTGAACTTGGCCGCGCGGTCACACGCGCGTGCCATGATAGGACGTGCTTGCACGTCTCCGGAATCTCGAGCCCGGTAAACTTCGCGAAGTCCACCGTCGTCAGCGCGATGATGTCCGCCATCGAGTACGCATTTCCCGCGATGAACTGGCGCCCGTCCGCCAATTCGCTGTCCAACCATTCAAGCGCGCCCGCATAGACCTTGCGGTTGCTTTCGCCGAATTCCTTCCACTTTTGCGGCCGCAGCCGGGCCGTCAGCGGATGCGCGTGTACCCAGAACATGCCGACGGGCGTCATGATCCGCATCTCGATGCGGCGGATCCACATATCGATCTGTGCGGCCTCAAGAGGCGTGCGCCCAAACAGCGGGTTCTCCGGATGGAGCGCCTCAAGATAGCGGCAGATGGAGACGCTCTCAGAGAGGTACGTGCCGTCGTCGAGTTCAAGCGTCGGCACCTGGCCGAGCGAATTGCGGGCCATGTGCTCTGGCGATTTGTGGCCGCCCTTCATGATGCCGATCGGCGTTTCGGGGAGATCGATGCCTTTCTCCGCGATGAAAATGCGCACGCGGCGCGGATTGGGCGCCGGATTTGGCTCGCCATAGAAAATCATCGCGTTTCCCCGGTTTGTTCTCGTCGCAAGACTGTAGGCGCGCGCCGAACGAATTGTCACGCCGACGCAGCGGAACCTTGCTAGACTGGGGCCAGCTTCGACGCGGAAGCGAAGCGGGGAGGGTGCGATGGCGGAAACATTCACCGGCGGCTCGGCGGCGTTCGACGTGTTCGCCAAACGCGAAAAATCCGGCGTGCTGACGCAAGCCGTGATCAGCTACGCGATATTGGCGGTTGTGATCGTCGCGGCGTTCGCCGCGATGGCCTGGGGCTCGATCGGCGCGGTGATCGCCGCGTACGCGGACATGATGGGCGCTACGATGCAAGGCTCTCCTGTCACCGATCCAAGCGACCCGCGCATGATGGCGATGATGCAGGCCTATCTCGCCATCGCGCCGCTCTACTTTCTGTTCTTGATCGTGATCTACGTCGCGCTCGCGGCGTTCGAAGCGGCGGTGCATCGTTGGCTGGTGCGCGGCGAGAGCGGCGGCGGCTTCCTCGGGCTCAATCTCGGCGCCGATACGTGGCGCGTGATGCTCTGCTACATCGTCTGGGCCTGTGTGCTGCTGGGACTTTACTTTGCACTCTTCATCGCGCTGCTGGTGGTCGCGGGGGGCATTGGCTTTGCGCTCGCATCGACAGGCGAGGGTGGGGCAGCGCTCGGCGGCATTGTCGGTTTTCTTGTCGGCTTCGCGCTCTTCTGTGCATTCATTTACGTGATCGTGCGTCTCGCGCCCGCGACGGCGGCGACGGTTGGGCGCAAGCAATTCGCGTTCTTCGACGCCTGGAAGGTCACGCGCGGACGCTTCTGGTCGTTGATCCTCGCCTACCTCATCCTATTCGTGATTTATCTGGTGGCGCTCGCGATCGTTGGATCTGTGATGGCGTTCGCCGTGATGGGGCCGCTGATTGGGGCGATGGCGGGCGGGGCGCCGCCCGCGCCGGATCAGACGCTGTCGCTGCTCATGCAGCCGCAAACGGCGGTCGCGATTGTGCTCGGCTACGGTCTGATGCTGATTGTCGCTGTGATCTTCTATCTGGCGCTGATGGGTGTGCACGCGCGCGCCGTGCGCGTCGCGCTTGCGGAAGGCCGGATCGCCGCGCCGGCTTAGATCACGAGACCGAGCGCGCGCTGCAAATGCGCGCGCGTCGCGTCTTCGAACGCGGTTGGCCAGGGAACGCCAAGTTTGGCCGCGAGCGCCTTGGCGCGCGGCAGAAAGAGGCGCGCAGCCGCGACATTGAACGCCCACGCGCTCTCACGAGCAGCGATCAGCGGCGGCAGCTCTTCGAGCGTCGCGATCTGTGCGGGCGTTAGCATTTGCGTGAGCCGTTTGGCCCCGCGCTCACTCCGCGCGCGCCCGTTTTCGGCCAACATGAGGTCGACGATCATCGTGCGCAGCAACACGCCGCCGTCGAGCAGCAAGATGTAGTCCGCCCGCCCGAAGCCAACGGGCGCGAGGCCCAATACGCGCAAAAATTCGCGGATCAGGGCCTCGACCTCACCCGCGCTCGCTGCCCGCACGGGCGCTACCCCGCCGGTTGGCGATGCTGCGCCGTCGCGCGCGAACAGGCGCACATGCGCGCCTGCATCGCGGGGCGCGAGTTCAGCCGGCGTCACGAACGTGATGTCGAACCGCCCCCAATCCTCCTTCACGGCGTGGACGATCCGACCGAACAGCACTTGCTTGTGGACGATCTCCGCCACGGCAGACAGATCGGCGCCATACGCGGCCACGGTTACATTCAGCGCGTCGTCCGCGACCACGG
>CAZXNY010000188.1:0-2627 GCA_964642205.1 uncultured Caulobacteraceae bacterium | reverse complement strand
CCACGGTTACATTCAGCGCGTCGTCCGCGACCACGGCAACGAGATCGACATCGCTCCACGCATCGCCTTCGCCGCGCGCCAGGCTCCCGTAAAGCCAAACGCTCTCAATCCGCGCATCGGCCGAGAGCAGGCCAACGAGCCGGTCGATCAGTGCTTGGTGCTCCGGCGCAATCGCGCTCATGGCGCGGCCCTCAGATGCGCGTCGAGAAAGTCGAGGAAGTACGTCCAGTCGCCGGTCGTCACACCGTGCCGCCCGGGCCGCATGAAGTACGCGATCGGCGCGCGCATGTCGGACTCCGTGAGGCGCGTTTGCGAGAACGCCGGCGCGCCGAAGAGCTCGTACACGGGCGAAGCGCCCTGCGCCGCGCGGAACGCGCCCTGGGGATCGGACCACGCATCGTTGCGCCCATTCCCGAGCAGCACGGGCCGCGGCGCGATGAGCGCGATGAGCTGGTGCTGATCGATCTGCGATGTCTCAGGTGCAAACCGCGCAAAGCGCGTCCCAAACCAGTGCGGATATGCCGCGGTGATCTCGGCAATGCTTTCGCCTTGCGCCGAGCGTGAGAGCGACGCGCCGCCGCGCCCCGATTGGTGGGCGATCACGGCGTCGACGCGATCGTCCAGCGCCGCCGCAAGCAGGGCGGCCTTGCCATGGCGCGAATGACCCCAGATCGCGGTGCGCGCCGCATTGATGCGCGGATCCGCTTCCAGAACGTCCAACGCGCGCGAGAAGAGCCACGCATAAGCGGCGATCGCGCCCGGCCCGTCTTCTTCCCGGTTCGGGCGCAGGCGCGCCAGCGCGGCGGGCGCGAGCGCGGCCTCATCGGCCACGACATCGCCGGGATAGAACAGCGCCACCGCATAGCCGCGCGCCAGCACCCGCTCGAACGGCGGCCCGTTGATCTGCCGCCCGAATACGGCCTCGGCGATCGGATCGGTCCAACCGTTCTCGCAAGGATAGATCACAGGCGTGAGCGGCCCAGC
The DNA here is from genome assembly GCA_964642205.1 of uncultured Caulobacteraceae bacterium. Classification (GTDB taxonomy): domain Bacteria; phylum Pseudomonadota; class Alphaproteobacteria; order Caulobacterales; family Aquidulcibacteraceae; genus JBEVOS01. The sequence goes on along the minus strand of CAZXNY010000188.1, from coordinate 1,643 downwards.
GACGCTCTCGGGCCGGCCTGGCACAGCCGCGCGGTTCCCGCAGAACACTTCCATGACGACGATCGGCAATGGCTCTCGCTGCGCCTTTGGCAACACGAGCAGCATGTGAAAACGGAGCGGCTCTTCGCCGTCCAGCACGGCTATCTCTAATTGCTCGACGGTCGCGAAATCACGGAGCGCGGCCAGATCAAGGGTCGTGCGCGTGAGAACGCGGGGCGGGGCGGCAATCGGCGCCTCGCCGTAAATGTCGCGCGCGAACGCGGCGCGCAGCAACGGCGCGCGCCGCCGGGTCCAGTCGGCGGCCGTTGTCACCGGCGGATCGTTGCCAAACTTACCGAGCACGTCCGGCGTTGCGGCCGGCGCGCCTGCTTCATCCGGCACGTCGCGCAGCGCCGCCGGCATGCACGCGGCAAGCGCCGCCACGAGCGCAACGATCAGCAATCCCCTCATGGGCGCACGCTAGCGCGCCGCGCTCACTCGGAAAACTCTTTCGAGTAATACGCCATCGGCGCGAGCGTGAAGCCGTGCGCGGCGTAGAAGCCGTTGGCTTCCACGTTTTCCGGCTCCGTCGCGACCCACACGGAGCGGCACGGCGCCAGCGCTTTGCCCCATGCGACGAGCGCATCCACCAGCGCGGTCGCGACGCCTTGGCGTTTCGCCTCGGGCGCGACGCCGAGATTGTCCACGTAGATATCCGCGCCGCTGTCGGGTTGCCGATGCAGCACAGCGCGCGCTTGGCCGATCACAACGCCATCGCGCACCGCGACGACGAGCGCGTGGTCGGCGGAACGGACATAGGCCGCCATATGCGCCGGATCGATCTCATAGTCGAACACGTCCTCGGCGATGTGGCCGAGGAGGGCGAGGTTGTCGGCGCCGATGCGGTGAATTTGGAATCCTGGCATACGCCCTCATACGCTCGCCTCAGCGCGCGAGATACAAACGCGCAATCACGACTTTGCGCACGGGAGGCGGGGATGACCGATCAAGCGAGCGCGCCGCCGAAAGCGCCCTGGCATGTCTGGATCGTCGGCGTGTTGCTCACGCTTTGGGGCGCGTTCGGCGCGTGGGATTTCACAGCCACGATCACGCGCTTCCGGCCTTACCTCGACATGTTCCCGCCGGACATGCTGACCTATTTCCTGAACGCGCCCTGGTACGCCTATCTCGGCTGGGGCCTCGGCACGTGGGGCGGGCTGATCGGCGGGGTGCTGATGCTGCTACGCAACAAGCTCGCCGTGCCCGCGCTGGTGTTCTCGCTGCTCGGCGCGGCGCTCTCGTTCGCACTCTGCTTCATCGACCCGCCGCCGCAGAGCGACCCGGTGTTCTCCGGCGCGATCGTCGCGGTCTCGCTCGCGTTCCTTGGCTACGCGTTCTGGCTCGCGCGCCGCGGCGTGTTGCGCTGACTAAGCGCTTGCGCGCTTCTTTTTCGCCGCGCCATTCTTGGCGCTCGCCTTCGGCGCCGGTGCGGCGTTCGCGGCGGCGACTTTGAGCGTCGCGCCCGTCTTTTGCCGCTGCGCGTGGCGCTTCAGTGTTTCGGCGAGATAGCGGCCGGTCCAGCTTTCCTTGACCTTTGCGACGTCTTCCGGCGTGCCGGCCGCGACGATCTTGCCGCCGCCATCGCCGCCTTCTGGGCCAAGATC
>CAZXNY010000187.1:0-5855 GCA_964642205.1 uncultured Caulobacteraceae bacterium | reverse complement strand
CTCAGAACTGAGCGCATGGAACCCCCTCAAGGCGCGCGTGAAGCGTACGGTAGTGTGCGCTACGAGCCAACGCCTTTGCGGCGAATGGCGGCGGTTGCCGCGAGATCGGCGGAGCCGCATATCATCGATCGATGGCTGACTTATTTGAAGCCGCTGGGATGGGCGCCGAGGCGCCCGCGCCGCTGGCCGAGCGGCTGCGCCCGCAAAAGCTGGTCGATGTTGTTGGCCAGGATCACCTTCTTGCCCCCGAAGCGCCGATTGGCCGGATGCTGGCTCAGAAGCGTCTCGCATCAATGGTGCTGTGGGGCCCGCCGGGTGTGGGCAAAACCACGATTGCGCGCCTCCTGGCGGCCGAGGCAGGGCTCGAGTTCCAGCAAATTTCGGCTGTGTTCTCCGGCGTCGCCGATCTCAAGAAGGCCTTCGAGACGGCCAAAGGCCGTAGGGCGTCAGGCAAGGGCACGCTTCTGTTCGTGGACGAGATCCATCGGTTCAATCGCGCGCAACAGGACGGCTTCCTGCCATACGTGGAGCAGGGCGTGGTGACGCTCGTCGGGGCCACGACTGAAAATCCGAGTTTTGAAATAAACGCCGCGCTGCTCTCGCGCGCTCAGGTCTTTGTGCTGAAGCGGTTGGACGATGCGGCGCTTGATCTCCTTCTGCAGCGCGCCGAAGCGCTGATCGGAAAACCGCTCGCGCTGACACCGGAGGCGCGCATCGCGCTTTGCAATCTTGCTGACGGCGACGGGCGCTATCTGCTCACCCTTGCCGAAGAGATTTTCGCGCTGTCGCCGAAGGCGCCGCTCCATGCAGCTGCGCTTGGCAAGCTCTTGCAGAAGCGTGCGCCCGCGTACGACAAGGACCGCGAAGAGCACTACAACCTCATCTCCGCGCTGCACAAAAGCATCCGAGGCTCCGATCCGGATGCGGCCCTCTACTGGCTTGCGCGCATGATTGGCGGCGGCGAAGATTTGCTGTTCATCGCGCGCCGCCTGGTGCGCGCGGCGGCGGAGGATATCGGCCTTGCCGATCCGACGGCGCTCCTGATTGCTAACGCAGCGAAAGACGCGGTGCATTTCATCGGTCCGCCGGAGGCCGAGCTGCATCTCGCCCAAGCGGTGATCCACCTCGCGACCGCGCCCAAGTCGAACGCGGCCTACGTTGCGTGGAAGAGCGCGCAGCGCGCCGCGAACGAAACTGGCACGCTTGGGCCGCCCATGCACATTCGCAACGCGCCGACGCGGCTGATGAAGGACCTCGGTTACGGCAAGGGCTACGAATACGACCACGATGCGAAGGGCGGTTTCTCGGGACAATCCTACTTTCCCGACGAGATGGAGCGCCGCGTGTTCTACGACCCAGACGGCGCCGGCCGTGAAGCGCCAATCAAGGAACGGCTCGACAAGTGGCGCGCGCTTCGCGCCTCGCGCGGCAAGAAGGGGTGACCATGGCGGTCGTGAAAAAGAAGGCGGTGAAGAAAACCGCGGCCAAGAAAACGCCGGTGAAGAAAGCCGCGGCCAAGGCAAAGCGCGAGATGATCGAGATCGAAAACGTCAATCATCCCGGTAAGACCTCGCGCGTCGATGCCGCGAAGTATCGGCTCGCGCGTGCGGCGATGCTGAAATTCCTTCCGAAGAAGGACCCAGGCCTCACGCAGTCGGAAATGACGGCCGCCATGCGCGCGGCGCTGTCACCGGCAGACTTTCCGGGCACGACCGCGGGCTGGTGGATGAAGGGGGTGCAACTCGATCTTGAAGCGAAGGGCCTCGTGGTGCGCGACGGCGGCAAGCCGCTGCGGTGGCGCAAAGCGTGAGCGATCCGCGTGACTTTCTGATCCAAGAAGATGCGCACCTCCTTGTGTTCGACAAGCCGAGTGGACTTGCCGTGCAAGGCGGTTCGGGCGTGACGGAGAGCCTCGAGACAATGCTGGGCGCATTCGCGAAATCAAACGGCAAGACGCCGCGCCTTGTGCACCGGCTCGATCGGGAGACGAGCGGCGTGATCGTCGCGGCGCGCACCAGGCCTGCGGCGGCGTTTCTCTCCGAAGCGTTCGCGAAGCGAGACACCTTGAAAACGTACCTCGCGATTGTCTGCGGTGGCGCGCCGACGCCGCGAGACGGCGAGGTCGCTCTTCCCCTGAAGCGCAGTTCCAGCAAAGGCCTCGATATTTCCGTTGTCGCGGACGATGGCCAGCTTGCGCTGACGCGCTATCGGACGCTTGCGGTTGCGCCGGGCGCCGCGCTCGTGGCGGTTTCTCCCGAGACCGGCCGTATGCACCAAATCCGCGCGCACCTCGCAGCGATTGGGCGCCCAATTGCGGGCGACGGAAAATATGGCGGCCTCTTCGCGATTGGCGGTCACAGCGTTTCGCGCTTGATGCTACATGCCGCGCGGCTCGACATTCCCCATCCGGCCGGCAGGCGGTGCACGTTCGATGCGCCTGCGCCGGCGGCTTTTGTCGCGATGTGCGACGCGCTTGGATTGACCTTCGATCCGGCTGGCGCGTTGAGCGCGTAGAACACTAGGAGACGAATGATGCGACGCATCCTTCTACTTGCCGCGGCGCTGGCGCTCGCTGCGTGCGCTAGCCCCTCCGCCTACGCGCCGGCGACGCGCCCGGACGGTGTCGGCTTCTCCGAAATGCGGATCGAGCAGGATCGTTTCCGCGTGACTTATCGGGGTACGAGCGCGGACACGCCGGCCAAAGTGAATGACATGGCGCTCCTGCGGGCATCGGAGCTGACGCTCCAGCAGGGCTATGACTGGTTCCAGGTGACCAACCGTTTCGCCGAGCCAGGCAGCGGCAGCGGCGGGCCGACCTTTTCGGTCGGCGTTGGCGGGACGAGCTTCGGCCGCCGATCTTCCACGGGCGTCGGCGTTGGGGTGACAACGCCGCTCGGCGGGGGCGACGGGGCCGGAACGGTCGGCGCCGTGACGCTGGAGGTGCGCCTCGGCCGGGGGGAGAAACCGGCGGACCCGAACGCCTATGACGCGCGCCAAGTGCAATCGTCGGTGCGGGCCCGTATGTAGGGGCGATGACGGGATTCCTGCTGGTCGGCCTCGGCGGCGCGCTTGGCGCGATGGCGCGCTACGGAGCGGGCCTCGCGGCGACGCGTTTGGGCGCGGGCGATTTCCCTTGGGCCACCCTTCTCGTGAACGTGGCCGGGGGATTGGCCATGGGCGTCTTGGCTGGGACCCTTGGGGCGGAGGATCACAGCGCGCGGCAGCTTCTCGGTGTCGGGCTCCTGGGCGGGTTCACGACGTTCTCGGCGTTTTCGATTGAGACCGTGCGGTTGATCGAGGGCGGGCAGGCCGATGTCGCGCTTGGCTACGCGCTGGCCTCGGTGCTGCTCTCGGTAAGCGCCTGCTGGATCGGCCTGCTGTTGAGCCGGAGCGCTGCGGCATGAAGGCGGTCCTCAACATTCCTGTCAGCGCCGACGATGGCGACGTGCGCGTCGATCGTTGGTTCAAGCGCCGGTTTCCAAAGCTCACACAGGGCCAAGTCGAGAAGCTGTTGCGCACCGGCCAAGTGCGCGTCGATGGCGCGCGCGCCAAAGCGTCGGATCGCTTGAGCGCGGGTCAGATCGTGCGCGTGCCGCCGCTGCCCGATGTAGCGCCGCGGCCTATGAGCGGCGTCGGCGCCAAGGATGAAGCCTATGCGCGCGAGCTTGTGATCTTCAGGGACGCCGATGTGATCGTGCTCAACAAGCCCGCGGGCCTGGCCGTGCAGGGCGGCACGAACACGACGCGGCACATCGATGCGTTACTGCCTGCGCTGAAGTTCGAGCGTGAGGAAAAGCCGAAGTTGGTGCACCGGCTCGATCGGGATACGTCCGGTTGTCTGGTGCTTGCGAGGCATCCGCGGGCGGCGGCGGCGCTCGGCGCGTCATTCCGCTCGCGCGAGACCGATAAGATCTATTGGGCGATCGTTGCGGGCACGCCGCGACCGAACCACGGTGAGATTCGCGGTTGGATGCGCAAAGCGCCCGGGCCCGTCGATGCAGACCGTGAAATGATGGTGCGGTGCCTCCAGCAGGACGAAGGCGCGGTGCACGCCATCACCCAATATTCGGTGATCTCAGACGCGGGCGGCAAGGCGGCGTGGATGGCGCTCAAGCCCGTCACCGGTCGCACGCACCAGCTGCGTTTCCACATGGCCGAGATCGGTCACGCCATAGCGGGCGATCCAAAATACAAGTGTGATCGTGAGACGCCGGGCGGACTGCCCAAGCAGCTTATGCTGCACGCGCGCGCGATCCGCCTGCCGCATCCGACGAAAGGCGAACTCAAAGTTGAGGCGCCGATACCGCCGCACTTCAAAGCCGCGTTCGAGCATCTAGGGTTCAATGCAAAGGATGCGAAGAACCCGTTCGCGGCGTTCGCGTAATGCCGGCGAAGATCGCGATCAATGTCGCGTTCCTGATCGCCGGTTACTTCATCGACAAGTGGATGGAGCGTCAGCCTAAGCGCGTCCAGAGCCACGCTCCGGCGCTCTTCATCTTCGGCGTGCCGCTGGTGTTCTTCCTCTGGCAGCTGGCCATCGCGCTTTCGGAACAGAACTACCTCTACGCGCTCTTTCTGCTGCTGCCGAACGCGCTTTTCGCGTGGCTGATTTCGCTGATGGTCAAATCTATGCCCATGAAGCACGACATTATCGTCGACATCGCGCCGGAGGTGTTCACCATCCGGAGCTTGTTGACGCGCGACTTCGAGCCCTGGAGCAATGTTTCAGCTTTCAGCATGTTGGGCGATCATACGATCCGCTACGAAATGCTCGGCGCGCGCAGCTTTCTTGGACAGGTGGCGGCGCAGCGGGAGATTCCTGCGGCGGCGGCTGAGCCCGGGCGGCTTGGCACGCTCCGCAACGAGTTGAACGCCGCGCGCGAACGCGCTTGGGTGCGCGCCGCATGAGCGACAGCCGGCACAAGTTCTTCAAGGTGGCGCAGGCAACTGCGCGTGACGGCGGCTACGGCGTCGCGCTCGATGGCCGTGGTTTGCGCACCCCCGGCGGCGGCGCGTTCGTTGTGCCGAGCGAGCTCCTAGCCGACGCGTGCGCGCGCGAGTGGGATGCGCAGCAAACCGTGATCCAGCCGCACACGATGCCGCTCACGCGGCTGGTGAACGTGGCGCTCGATCACGCGGAGGCGAACCGCGCCGAATTGGTGAACCACCTGCGCGGCTATGCAGCGACTGACCTTGTTGCGCACCGCGCCGATCGGCCGCCCTCGCTCACCGCGCGGCAAGGCAAGCACTGGGACCCGTTGGTCGCGTGGGCCAAGAGCGAACTTGGCGCAACATTGCCGCTTGCCGGCCTGATCGCGGCGCAACCCGATCAGGCCTCGCTCGACCATGTCGCAGCGGCAGCTTCGGCGCTGGATAATTTCGCGCTGACGGGCGTTGCGCATGGCGCGGCGGTTGCGGGTTCGGCGGTGATCGGCTTTGCGTTGCAACGCGGGCGCCTTGATGGGCGAGAAGCCTTTGAGGCGGCGTGCCTCGATGATTTGTACAGCCTCGAGACGTGGGGCGAGGACGAAGCCGCGCGTGAGCGTCTCGAGCAGATTTACTTGGAATTTCTGGCGCTGCAGATTTATTTCGCGGCGCTCAAGTCGGGGTGAGAAATGAAAGAGATTGTTGAAGCGCTCGAAGCCAAGCGCGATGCGGCGCGGGCCGGCGGCGGCCAACGGCGGATGGACAGCCAGCACGCTAAGGGCAAGCTGACCGCACGCGAGCGGATCGATCTCCTGCTCGACGAAGGCTCGTTCGAGGAGTTCGACATGTTCGTCGAGCACCGCAACGTCGACTTCGGCATGGGCGACAACAAGATCCCTGGCGATGGCGTTGTGACCGGCTGGGGCACG
>CAZXNY010000186.1:0-5862 GCA_964642205.1 uncultured Caulobacteraceae bacterium | reverse complement strand
GCTTGCGGCCGCCCCGTCGCCATCGGCTGAAACCGAAGCGCCCGCGACCGCAACACCCGAGGCGCCGCCCGCCTCCGCGCAGCGCTGCAGGCGCGTGAGGCCGACGGGATCGCGCGTGGCGCGCCGTGTCTGCACCACGGAGGCCGTCGATGCCGAGTTGCAGGAACGAGCGCAGGACTGGCTGAATCACTCCGGCCAGAACGTGAACGTCGGCACGCGGAACTGACGCAACCTACAACTGGTACTGCACTTCACGCCGCTGCCCATTGCGTTCGATCGCGATGCGCCATGCTTGCGCCGCGTTGAGCGCGCGCTGCAGATCATCGGCCGTTCGAATTTGCTGGCCGTTGATCTCGCGCACGATATCGCCTGGAGCAAAGCCGGCACGCTGCGCAAGCCGGCCTGGCGTAATCGCTTGAATGACGACACCCGCCGCGAACGGATCCAAACCCGCTTCCTCCGCCGAAGCGGGCGTGAGCGTCAGAACGCGCGCGCCGTCGAACGGGTTGCGGCCCGCGAGGTCACGCGCTTGAGGCGTGCCGCCGGGTGGCGCTTCGGCGTTCGCGTTCACCGTACGCCGCGCATTGCCACGCATGATCTCGAGCGGAACACGCGCGCCCGCGCGCTGGAGCGCAAACTGGTAGCGAAGTCCCGCTTCGTCATGCACATCCGCGCCGCCAACCGACAAGATGACATCGCCGCGCTGCACGCCTGCGCGTTGCGCCGAAGACCCCGGATATATGTCGCTTACGAGCACGCCTTGCGGGCGGTCAAAACCCATCGACCGCGCGAGCTCCTGTGTCACGGGCTGCACGCGCGCACCAAGCCATGGCCGCACGAGGCGGCCGCCATCGACCGCGGATTCCACGACACGGCGCACCATTTCGGACGGGATCGCAAATCCGATCCCGTTCGAGCCTCCCGTTTCGGAGAAGATCGCCGTATTTACGCCCACCAGCGCGCCGGACATATCGACCAGCGCCCCGCCGGAATTGCCGCGATTGATCGCAGCGTCAGTCTGAATGAAGAACGCAAAATCGTTGATCCCAACTTCGGTGCGGGCAAGCGCGGAGATGATGCCGCTCGTAACGGTCTGCGAGAGGCCGAACGGATTGCCGATGGCGAGCACCATGTCGCCCACCTGCAACGCACGCGTGTCGGCAAAGGCGAGCATCGGCAAACGCTCGCCGCGCGCTTCGATGCGCAGCACGGCCAGATCCGTGCGTGGATCGGCAAGCAACAAGCGCGCATCGAACTCGCGGCGATCGGACAGCACGACCTTCAGGGAATCCGCACCCTCAACGACGTGATTGTTTGTGACGATGACGCCATCGGCGCGCACCAGAACGCCGGAACCGAGCGATTGCTGGACACGCTCGCGCGGGACGCCGCCAAAGCCTTCGCCATAGCGCCGGAAAAACGGATCATCATAAACGCGCGCGCGCTGGCGCACGATGCGCTGCGCATAGACGTTGACGACCGCCGGCGAGGCGCGCTGCGCAACTGGCGCGAAGGAGAGCTGCGCCTGCGCTTGCGAGGTGGGCACGACGCGATCGCGCGGCTGAGCCTGGGCAAGCTGGAACTGCGCCGCCGCCGGCGCGTCCTGAGCCTGGGCGGCATAGAGGCCGACCGCGGCGAACGCGGCCGCCAGCGGTGCAATCAGGATGGGGCGCAGTCTCATGCTTCACTCTCCGCGCCGGCATGTTGCCAGCGCGCGTGGCGGAAACATGGCGCTACGGCCTGCCGGCGAGCCGCTCCCTTAAAGCGCGCAGATGGCCCTGCCACCACTCCGCCGTGCGCTGGAGGAAGGGACCTTCCGGGAAGCCGTGGCGGGCCACGTGCTCGCGCGGAATCTCAGACCAGCCATTGTGCCGAACGCTGACGCGCGTCTCTTCGCCAACGGGCTCGAAAGTGACTTCGACATCGGTGATCTGGTCGGGCGTGAAGCTCGCCTGGCGCCAGGTGAAGGCGAGGCGGCTACCTGGCTCCCAGGCGGTGATGCGGCCGATCTCAAAAACATGACCGTTCGACACCGTCGTAATGAGCCGTCCGCCTTCGCCGCCTTCAAAGGCCATCACGCCGTCGCCACGGGGCGTCGTCTCGAAGAGGCCGCTCGGGCGCCACCACGCGCCAATTTCCTGCGTGAACACGTCGAACGCCAGTTGCGGCGACGCAGCGACGCGGATCGCGACGAGGACGGAGGACGTCACCCCTTCTTCGCCTTTTCCACGTGCGCCTTGAACGCTCCGAGTTGCGCTGTCCAAAGCCGCTCAGTCTCCTCAAGCCACTTCTTCAGGTCGCTCATGGCGCCATCCTTCAGCGCGTAGATGCGCACACGCGCATCGAACTCGGGATGCGTTTCCTCGATGAGGCCGCTCTCGCGCAACGTCTTGAGATGGCGTGAGAGCGCAGGCGGCGCGAGACCGAGCGCATCGGCGATCTCGCCGGCGCGGCGCGGGCGCTGACGCAGAAGTTCAACGACCCCGCGACGGTTCGGATCGGCAAGCGCGGCGATCGTACGATCGAGTTTGGCGCGCGCGCTCATGCCGGATGCGCTTTTTTGAGCTTGGCGGGCGCGACGTTGCGCCATGCCGTCCACAACGCGCTGCGAGCGGTCTCGGAATCCGCATTCTTGACGACAAGACGCGTCCAGCCTTTCGCGCCCCACCCGCCCGCAACCGGTTTGAAGACCTTCGGCTCGGCCGCACACATGATGTCTTGCTGCTCAGGCGTGAACTTCAAGATCGCTTCGCCATCGTTGCGATCGGCTGGTGAGGCGAAGATCTTGTTGGCGACGCGAATATCCGCGCCGCCTTGATGTCCGCTCTGCGCCGCTTCCGGCAGGGAGAGCGCAAGTTTCAGAAATGCTGCAGGCGTCATCGCGGCTTGTGATCCGTGCCTTCGCCGAATGTGATGAAGAGTCCGCGGCTAACGGTGGGCACGTCGGCTGTATGCCAGGTGTTGGCCGGAACGATCACCGCGTCACCGGCCTTCAGAGCAACCCGCTCGATCCCAGATGACTTCTCGAGCATCATCGTCATCGCACCCGCCGTGCATACGACGACTTCATCGCCCTTCGGGTGGCGCTCCCAGGACGTCCAATCACCTTCAAAGGTGTAGGCGCTGATCAACGTGCCGCGGCTGTTCGGGTTAGTGGCAAGCGTCTGCCAAAAGTCGGGGCCGACCGGCATCAGCGTAGAGCCGCCCTGCCCGTCCCAACCGACATACGTGGTCTCAGTGTTGAAGGCTCCCATGATGCGCTCCTAATCCGGCAGCCGTTCGGTCGTGACGGTCCCGATTGCCGCATCCCACTCAGCGCGAGTCATCACCTGAACTGTTTGGCCGAACGTCCAGATGTGCCCTTCAGGATCGCGGGCGCGATAGGTTCGGTCGCCGTAAAACTGCGTCTCCGGCTCTTGGAGGATTTCCGCGCCGGCCTTGCGCGCTCGGGCGCAATGCGCATCGATATCCTCGTTCAGATGCACGTGAACCGTCTGCGTGTTCTTTCGCCCCATCGATGCGGGGCTCTTGTGGTCAGCGCTCCATTCGAAGCCCACCATGATAATGCCGTCGCCGTAGCGCATCTCGGAGTGCATCAGGTTGCCCTCCTTGTCGCTGATCACCATGAAGGGCTCAAATCCGAACGCGTTTTCCAGCCAGCGGAGCGCGGCCTTCGGATCAAGATAACAGAGTGCGGAGGCGAAGCTCGCGCGGTTGTGATCGTCGGGCTTCATCAGGATTTCTCCTTTGGGTCCTTCCAGACGAGATCGGGCGCGGCCTTCTGCATCTCTTCATCAGAGACAACCCGATTGGTCTCGCTGAAGCACCAGACATGGCCTTCGAGGTCTTGTGCGCGATAGGTGCGCGCGCCGTAGAACTGATCTTCCGGTTCTTGCGTGATAAGCGCGCCTGCCTTGCGCGCCCGAGCGCAATGGGCGTCGATACCGCTCGGGACGCTTACCCAGATGAATTGCGTCGCGACATGGCCAGTGGTTTTTGGCGAGCGCATGCGCGCATCGCCCAGCATGGGCGCTTCCCACTCGCCCGCGATACCCACGACAGCGTCGCGGTACGCCATTTCAAGGTGCGCGGCGCGGCCTTCGGCGTCGACGATCTTTGTCACGGTGTCGAAACCGAACGCCGCTTCGAGCCAATCGAGCGCGGCGAGCGGGTCCTGGTACATCACCGTGGGAGTGAAGACGGGCGCATAGTCAGGCATCGGCCTCTCCATTCGGCGAGGCTCAGATATTTCACCCAAAACGCAATTATGTCAACCGCGCGCTACTGTTCCAGAGCAGGCCGCAACACCTCGAGGCGCCCGTCCACCTGCTCGGGCGTGACGCCCAGGACATGCGCAAGCATCGGATAGACGTGAGTGTTGTCGAACGCCGGCAGCGTCACGCCGTCACGGAACGCCGGACCAGAGGCGACAAACAAGGCAGCCATTTCCGGATGCGCCGGATCGAAGCCGTGATTGCCGCGCAGCTCGACGTTCGCGTAAGCGCGCTCCGAGATGGGCGTCGAGATCGTCCAGCCACTTTCCATAATGCAGAAGATCGCCGGCACGCGCGCATTCGTTCCGTAGTGGTACTGCGCGGGGATCTCGTTCTTGCGCCAGCACTGCATGTGCTCGTGCGGACGCAAGAACGTGCGCGCGACTTCCGCTTCGTGGCCTGGTCGCGGATTGATGCCGAGCGTTGCGCCGTAGCTCGTCTCTTGCACTTTACTGACGTCGATCATGTCGGCGAGGCGAATGAGGCGCGAGCGCGCGATCTCCGTCATGCCGTGGTCAGCCACGAGCACGATGTTCACGCCCGAAAAACGATCGGCCGCCTGCAAGCCGCCGACGAGTTGGCCAATGGCCGCGTCCACCTCCGCGATGGCGCCGTTCACCTGCGGCGAGTTCGGGCCAAACGCGTGGCCCGCCGTATCGACGCTGCCGAAGTAGAGCAGATAGAGCCCGGGCTGCTCCTCGGGCTGCGCGTGAAACCATTGCAGGATTTGCTCGACCCGCGCGGGGTTCGGCGTGCGCTCCGCGTACGGCATGATGCGCGAAGCAGTGACGCCGTGGATCGGCACGCTCGGGCCGCCCCACATTGCGGACCCCACGCGCACGCCCTGACGCTCCGCGCTCACCCAAAGCGGCGTCGCGCCTTCCCAAAAGCCAGGGACGTTGAAACTGCTGTCGTCGAAACCGTAGCCGCCGAGTTGTGCGTCGAAGAACGTGTTGTCGACCATGCCGTGATGATCCGGGTAGAGCCCGGTCATCAGCGTGTAATGGTTCGGCGCGGAAACGCTTGGCGTCGATGGGCGCATCGGCGCACGCACGCCATTGGCAGCGAGCGCGTTGATGTGGGGCGTGATGTTGCGATCGAGATAATCGGCACGGAAGCCATCGATCAGGACGACGATCAACGGGGCTCGCTGGACGTCGGCTTGCGGCGCCTCAGCTGGCGCGGAGGCGCAAGAGACGGCGAAAAGCGCCGCGGCGAGCGCGGCGAGGCGTGAGAGCTTCATGGCGTTTCCTCTTTTGCCGCCCTTGTAGCCCGCGTCCGCGCAACGAAAAACCCGCCGGCCTTGCGGGGCGGCGGGTTTCGCTTCCGGTGTGTCGGAAGGACTAGCCTTCGTCGGTGTAGATGGCTTCCGGGCGCGGGCCGCTGTCGAGGCCACGGGCGCCTTCATCGCGATCGACGAACTCGATCACCGCCATCGGGGCGTTGTCGCCGCGGCGATAGCCGGCCTTCAGGACGCGCGTGTAGCCGCCAGCACGCGCCTTGTAGCGGGGCGCGAGCGTGTCGAAGAGCTTCTTCGTCATGTCCTCTTACAAGCTTATTTTTTGTTTCAATAATAAGGCCTTCACCG
>CAZXNY010000185.1:0-5867 GCA_964642205.1 uncultured Caulobacteraceae bacterium | reverse complement strand
CGCCGACGAGGGCGACTTCTTCGAGATCGGCGAGTCCTTCGGCAAGAACATCATCACAGGTTTTGGCCGGATCGACGGCGCGACGGTTGGCTTCGTCGCGAACCAGCCGATGAGCCTCGCTGGCGTGTTGGACATCGATGCGTCCCGCAAGGCCGGGCGGTTCGTGCGGTTTTGCGATGCGTTCTCGATTCCGATCGTGACGTTCGTCGATGTGCCGGGATTCTTGCCGGGCACGCGTCAGGAGCAGGGCGGGCTGATCAAGCACGGCGCCAAGCTCTTGTTCGCCTATGGAGAAGCGACGGTGCCGAAGGTGACGGTCGTGACGCGCAAGGCCTATGGCGGCGCCTATGACGTTATGGGCTCCAAGCACCTGCGCGGGGACATCAACTACGCCTGGCCGTCGGCCGAGATTGCAGTGATGGGCGCGAAGGGCGCGGTGGAGATCATTTTCCGCCAAGACATTGGCGACCCTGCGAAGATCGACGCGCACACCGCGGACTACCAGGCGCGCTTCGGCAACCCGTTCGTGGCGGCCTCACGCGGCTATCTCGACGACGTCATCATGCCGAACGAAACGCGCAAGCGAATCGCGCGTGCGCTCAAGGCGCTGAAGCACAAGAAGGTCGAGAACCCCTGGAAGAAACACGACAACATTCCGCTCTAGGATTTTGCGACGAATGACGCTCACGGCGCGTGCGGAGCCCGTGTAGCGTCATTGCATGCGTTCTCTGTTCCTGCTTCTGGCGCTGGCTGCGTGCGCGACGGCGCCAGTGCCTCCTGCTGACACCTATGGTTACGTTGCCGACCAGATAGCGCCGAGCGTGGCCGTGCTGCGTCAGCCAAGTTTTCACGTCCAGCCGCGTGGCAATGTTGGCATCGTCGAGCAGGGCGCCGGCGTTGTACTCATTGATAGCGGCGGCTCGCGCGCCGGCGCCGAAGACGTCATCGCGGCAGTAAGGCGGCGGACGGACAAACCCGTGACAGCGATCGTGCTGACCCACTGGCACGGCGACCATGTGCTGGGCGTTAGCCGTCTGCTGCAGGAGTGGCCGCAAGCGCGCGTCATCGCGGCGGTCCAGACAGACGCGATGCTCCGAGATTCGCGGCTCGACCGGTTCATGCCGGGCAGTGATGAAGCGGCGAATGATCGTTTCTTCGGCCAGATTGCGCAGGCCGCCGCGGCGATGCGCACTCAGGCGGGCGTGGCGCCGACCGAGTGGGAGCGCAGCGCCTTCAATGAAGCGGCGCGTGATCTGGAACGACACGCGAGCGATCTGCGCGGCGCCCGGCGTGTTCCCGCTACGGAGACGTTCACAGCGCAGCTGACGATTCCGGATGATGTTCTTCCCATAGAGATCATGCGCCTCGGCGCGGCGAATACAGACGGCGATGCGCTCGTGTGGCTGCCGCGCCAGCGCGTTTTGTTCACCGGCGATGTCGTGGTGTCACCGATTCCTTATGGCTACGGCGGTGCGCCGACCGCTTGGATGGGCGTACTGGAGCGGATCAAGCAGATGCCGGTGCGAACGCTCGTGCCGGGGCACGGCGCGCCGCAGCACGATTTCAGATACGTGGACCGGCTGAGCGCGCTGCTTGCCTCGGTGCGTGACCAAGCGGGCGCCGAACGCGTCGATCTCTCCGCACAGCGCGCGCTATTCGTGGGCGACGACCCGTGGCTGGCGCGCTGGTTCGATGCGTTTTGGACAGGGCCGATTGTCGCTAACGCGCGCAAGGAGGCGCGCGGGGAAGCGATCGTCCAGGGCGAGTAGCTAACCGCCAAACACGCATGCCAGCATGTCGCGCGCCGGCGGCCAGTACATCCAGGCAAGCCAAGTGGCTAGGGCGCCGAAAACGAACAGCATGACGAGATCGGTTTCGTCTTCGAGGTCGAGCGCGAACGCGGTCATGGGCAATTCTCCCGCAGATTAGAGTTGCAGCGCGCGATCTAGGAGCGCGGCGCCATGTTCGAGGGCGTCGTGCGCATCGGGCCAGAACGCCCAGGCGAGCCAGATGAAGAAAATGAACGACGCGATCCACGCAAACCGGATGGTGATCTCGCGCGCGAACCAGAGCGGGCTTGGCACGCACCGGAGCGGCGCCAAACGCGGCGCGAACCGCCGATCGAGCTGTGCTGCGTTCATATCTGTATCTCCCGCCAGATAAGGTTGAACCACGCGATGATGCTGTCGAGGACCGCGTCGGCGCCCGGAATGAAGCGCCAAGCGAGCCAGATGAAGAGACCGGTGAGGACGAGGGTGAGGATGCCGTCCATGCCATCGTCACGCCCGCGCATGCTGCGGCCCGAGAGCGCGCGGAATGACGCGCGGCGGATCGCGCCGATCGGCGTTGCGATCGCGGCATAGACGACGATCAACAGAACGAGCGCGAGCCAGATCGGTAGCGACACGGGCGGCATGTGCCCGAACACCGCGCCTGTGGTCGCGAGCGAAAACACCGCGAGCAGGAAAGCGATCGTGAAGGCGGCGCTGACAATCGAGAAGATCACCGCGATCAAGCCGGCAAAGACTTGTGTGAAATAGCCTGGCGGCGGCGAGACGGGTTCGGCCATCGCAGCCGCGCGCCCTTCGCGCCAGGCCCTGCGCTCCTCGCGAAACGCGGCGCGTTCGGCGCGGTAGCGCGCACGCCGCCGATGCAACCGCATCGGATCGGCGCCGCGCGTGAAGCCCCAGCGCTGCCAGCCGCCGCCCGCCTCAAAATCCGCGTAGCGTTTTTTGGCGTCGTCGATCACGCCTTGTGCGTTGAACGGCACGCCGCGCGCGGCCGCCCATTCTTCCGACGTGTTCGCCGAGGGAACGACAAACATCATCACGATGTAGACAACGACTGCGAGCAGGTTCGTGAAGATGGCCGCGACAACCCAGAGCGCGCGGATGAGCGCGACGTCGATGTCGAAGTAGACAGCCATGCCGGTGGAGACGCCGCTGATCACGGCGCCGTCTTTGATGCGGTAGAGGCGCTTGCGCCGCGGTTCTTGCGCGAATGTTGCGCCCGCATGCGGCGGTTCATCGCTGTGAGCGGCGCTGTCGGTTTCGTCACCACCGACGGGACCCATCTCATCGAGGATGCGCGCCATCTCAGGTCCGGTGACGACCTGTTTGTGCGCGTTGAGATATGTTGCGCATTTGTCGGCGATGGCCTGTTCGAGATCGCCCAGGATCTCGGACTTGTCGGGATTGTCGGCGAGCGTTGCGCTGGCGCGATCGAGGTACGCTGACAACGCCGCGTGCGCGCGCTCTTCCAGCTGATAAGCCCGCCCATTGAGATTGACGGAAACGACCCGTTCCATGCTCAGCGCCCCAAAGATGCGATCGTGTCGTTGAGCCGGCGCCAGTACGCGCTTAGCTCATCGAGGAGGGCCGCGCCCTTGGGCGTCAGCCGGTAATATTTGCGCGGCGGCCCCGCCTCGCTCTCGCGCCACTCGTAATCGACGAGCTCATCGCGGCGGAGCTTGGAGAGGAGAGGGTAGAGGGTGCCTTCCTGGGTGGCGAAGTCGGCCGCGGCCAACCGCGCCAGGATATCGGCCGCATAGACTGTCTGGCCCGAAATCACGCGCAGAACGGCGAACTCAAGGAGCCCTTTCCGCAGCGCGACGAATTTCTCTTCGGTTTCCACCCGCCCCAAATGCGCCTGTCATAGTACCTTGTCAAGACAAGGTATCAGGGTCTGACCCGGTTGTTTGGCTGGCGAAGGAAGCTGTCGCTTGAAAGCAAACGGCCGCGATCGTGTGATCGCGGCCGCTCTTTAGTGGTCGGACAGTAGAGGTTACTGGGCCGGGACCGGCGCCGGTGTCGCGGCCGCGGAGGCGGGCGCCGCAGCCGTTGCCGCCGCCGAAGCCGGTGCGGCTGCTGGCGTTGCCGCCGCTGCGGGGACCGCTGCGGGCACGCCGGCTGATGGAGCCAGTTGAGCCAGGCGCGAGGTGTCGCCCGTCACCAAGTAATAGATTTCCCGGTTCACGGAGCCGCCGGTCGCAGTCGGATCATCATAATAGATCTCGAAGGAGCGGCCCTGTTCGAGGCGCCCTGCGGCGATCAGCGCTTCCATCTGCGTGTAGGTCGGCAGCACGTCTTCTTCCGAACCCTGGAAGCGGACGCGAATGGCGGTGCCGGCGGGCGTTTGGCCTGCCCGGACGCCAACCAGGACGCGCGGCGGCGTGCCCGTGAACGGAACGCCGGCCTGGAAGGAGTAGGTGTTGTTTTCCCACGCCGTTTCGACTGCGACGGGCGGGCCGGCCTGCGTGAGGTTGTAGCGGCGCATGATCGGGTTCACGAGCACGAGGCTTTGAGCGACCGCTTCCTTGATGGCCGCGGCGTCCTGCGGGACCGTGGCCTCGATGAAGAGGAACGGGCGGGCTTCCACCTGCACGATATCGTAGGCGAGCCCCGTAAAGCTGCCTTCCGGCAGGGCGCTTAGATCCTGCGTGACGCTCGCCACGGCCGCCGTCAGGTACGGCTCGGCCGGCGCGCCGGTAAGGCCCTGGATGCGATCGAGCGGGTTGGCGCCGAGCGGGCTTTCGATTTTGACCTGCACGGTTGAGGCGTTCTCGCCGTTTTCCGTGACAACGTAGGTCGCACGGCCGGTTTGACCTTCCGGAAAGGCGAGATCGGCCGTGATGGTGTTGCCTTCCGTGGCGGTGACGGTTTGCGTGACGCCCTCGGCGACGGGCGCGCCCGCCGGCATGGTGGAAAGACGCGCGATCACGCTCGCCGCTGGGCGTGCGATTTCAACGGTTTCTGTCTTGGTGGCGCGGCTTGGCAGCGCGAAGAATGAGACTCCGACGAGCACGGCGAGCACCGCGACGACGATCAAAAGAATACGGACAATTCCGCCCATGAGCTTACTCCCCTGACGTTCCCCAACGCCGGCCCAACAACGTCCCTTGTTAACACTCAAGGCGGCAGGGGTGTACCCCGAAAGCGCGCCGGTTTGCGGTGTGTGCGCTGGAACCGCGGGGCGTGTGGCGCCGATCTCGCAAGCGCCAGTCGGCTTGCTTGACCGGCGGGGAGGCTTGGCCTAAGTCCCGCCGTCTCGCAAATGCGGGTGTAGCTCAGTTGGTTAGAGCGTCGGCCTGTCACGCCGAAGGTCGCGGGTTCGAGCCCCGTCACTCGCGCCATTTCTTCCTGAAATTCCAACGCTGCGGCGGTGTTGCGTTCGGTTGCGAGCGCGACTAGCGTCCGCGCGATTTCAGCATTTCGCACTTGCGGGAGAGCGCATGGGCCTCGATCTGACGGCCTACCTGCCGATCATCTTCTTCTTGGGAATCGCGACCGTCCTCGGCGGGGGCTTCATGCTCGCCGCCTGGATCGTCGCGCCGCGCTCGCCGGATCGCGAGAAGGTCTCGGCGTATGAGTGCGGGTTCAACGCGTTCGACGACGCGCGGATGAAGTTCGACGTGCGGTTCTACCTCGTGTCGATCCTCTTCATCATCTTCGACCTCGAAGTCGCGTTCCTGTTTCCGTGGGCGTTGGCGCTCGATGAGATCGGCGTGTTCGGTTTCTGGTCGATGATGACATTCCTCGGCGTGCTCACCGTCGGCTTCATTTACGAATGGAAGAAGGGCGCGCTCGAATGGGAGTGATCACGCCAGCAGGGGCGGGCGCCCGCGCGGGCGTCGAGGGCGGCTTCCCGGTCAAGGAAGACGATCCCTTCTACACCGGCCTGTCGAACCAACTCGCCGACAAGGGCTTCCTCGTCGCGGCGGCGGACGATCTCATCACCTGGGCGCGAACTGGCTCGCTGATGTGGATGACGTTCGGCCTGGCGTGCTGCGCCGTCGAGATGATGCACGCGTCGATGCCGCGTTACGATCTCGAACGCTTCGGGTTTGCGCCGCGCGCTTCGCCGCGCCA
>CAZXNY010000184.1:0-5886 GCA_964642205.1 uncultured Caulobacteraceae bacterium | reverse complement strand
GGCCGCTACGCCGATGAAGCAACGCTCCTGCGGCTCGCCGCGCAGCTCGAAAAAGAAGCGCCCTGGAAAGACAAGCGCCCGCCGATCTGGAACTGAGCGCCGCGCCATTTCCTACGCTCCCCGGACAATGCGCAGCATTGATCCGGGGCCTAGGGCCGCTCGCAATCCGTTTGGGTCCCGGCTCTTCGCTTCGCTACGGCCGGGAAACGTCGTCATGATCACGCCAATCAGGGCAAAACCTCGATCCGCGTGATGACGTTGCCGCTCGGCGCCATCGGCAGGAAATGGACGCGCACCTTGAGGCCTTCACGGATCGGGCCGCCGCGCAGCGCTGTCTTGTTGAAGCCGCCGGTGATGATGTTGTGCGTGTAGACGAACGCGATGTCCTGCACCTTGAAGCTTTCGGGCGCGTAGCGCCCGTCCGCCTCGCGCTGTTGATGCACGAAGTCCGTCACGCGCCCCTCGGCGACCTGGCCTGTGCCGTTCGTGAACGACGCGAGCAGCGCGCGGCGCGCCTGCGCCGTTGAGCGCCACGCGAAGAACGCGATGAACGCCGTGAACCCCAGCCAGAGCGCGCCGAACCAAGGGCTCGCCATCAAGAAGAGCAGGCCGAACACGAAGAAAATTGCGCAGACGATGAAGATCACATTGTTCGGCTTGTGCTTCACGACGTCGAACACCACGCCAGGCTTTGGGGCCGGCAAGTCGGCAAGTGTCTCGGGCGGCTTGTTCTTGCGATTGCGCCACCAGAGTTCGCCGACATCGAAGGCGACTTTGTAGACCGCGAGCACCACCAGCGCTTGTGGCGCCAGCTCCCGGCCCATGATCGCCCCGCCGACGATGATCAGCACCAAGTGCAGCACGACGACCCGGAGATACGGCTCGCCCATCAGCGCCCTCAGCGTGACGGTCTTTGCCTCCTCGCGCGCCACGAACTGCGCAAGCTGAACCGCCTGCCAGCCAAAGATCGCCGCAAAGCCGACCGGCACGGTCAAGGCGAGCCGCCAAGCTTCAGCGAAGGCGATGTCGAGATCGACGGTGATGCCCCCGTCTGGATCGGCAGGAGGCGCATGCGGCCCCATCACGAAGAAGAACAGCACGGTGAAGAAGCCGTGCGCGAGCGCAAAGCCGCCATAGTGAAGCGCGAAGAAGCCGGACTGGAAGATCGCCGCGCCCGCTTCGTCCAAACGCGCGCGCGCGACGAGCCACATCATCACGACTTGCCGTACGCCGATCACCGCGTTCTCGAACCAGAACAGCAGCATCAGCGCAAAGGGGCTCCAGCCCCACGCGAGCACGCCGATGATCGGGATCGACCCGAACAGCGCGGCGATGAGCGCATCGCGCCGCCAATCTTCGCGCCCTAGGTCTGGCGCGAGCACCGGCCCGGTCATGCGCACCCCTCCGCCGCGCGTGCGTCCGCGCCGGAACTGGAATAGCTTGTCCGGCGGAGGTCTTCCACCATGAGCAATAGCGCAGACCGTGCACTGCGTGCGCGCGCCGAAAAAGTCATTCCGGGCGGCATGTACGGACACCAATCCGTCGCGCTGCTGCCGGATGACTACCCGCAGTTTTTCGCGCGCGGGCAGGGCGCGCATCTGTGGGATGTCGATGGCAATAAGTATCTCGACTTCATGTGCGCCTACGGGCCGAACCTTTTTGGGTACGCGCATGAGGGCATCGACGCCGCGTTCGTCGCGCAGCTGAAGGACGGCGATGCGCTGACGGGGCCGACGGGCCTGATGGTGGAGCTGGCCGAGCAGTTCACCGCGCTCGTGACGCACGCGGATTGGGCGCTGTTCTGCAAGAACGGCACGGACTCGACGACGATGGCGATGATGATCGGCCGTGCGCACGCGAAGAAGAAGGGCGTTGTGCTTGCGAAGGGGGCCTACCATGGCGCCGCGCCCTGGTGCGCCACGCGCCCCGCCGGCACGGTAAGTGAGGACAAAGCGCATCAGCACTATTGCGCGTATAACGATGTCGAGAGCCTCGAAGCGGCGGTGGCGGCGTGCAACGGCGATCTCGCCGCGATCTTCGCCGCGCCGGTGAAGCATGACGCGTTCATCGATCAGGCAGCGCCGGACCTCGCTTATGCGCGCCGCGCCCGCCAGCTTGCGGACGAACACAACGCGCTTCTAATCGTGGATGACGTGCGCGCAGGGTTGCGGCTGGCACGCGATTGCTCGTGGGCGAAGATCGGCGTGCAGCCCGATCTGTCGTGTTGGGGCAAAGGCATCGCCAATGGCCACGCGCTCTCGGCGCTGCTAGGCAATGATCGCGCCCGCGCGGCGGCGCAGAAGATCTACGGCACCGGCTCGTTCTGGTTTCAGGCCGCGCCCATGGCTGCTTCGCTCGCGACGCTGAAGCTGGTGCGCGACACGGATTATCTCGAAGGCATGGAGTCGTTGGGCGCAAAACTGCGCGCGGGCCTCGCGGAACGAGCGGCGGCGGCGGGCTTCGGTTTCCGTCAGACCGGCCCCGAGACGATGCCGCTTTTCCTATTCGATGACGATCCTGATCTGCGGCTCGGCTTTGCGTGGTCGAGCGCGATGCTGGCGCGCGGCGTCTACGTGCACCCCTGGCACAACATGTTCTTTTGCGCCGCGATGACGGAAGCCGACATCGCCTTCGCGCTCGATGCGGCGGAGGAGAGCTTCGCCGCGCTGAAGAAACAAGTGCCGGAGCTTGGGCCCGTCGCGAAAATGGCGTTCCGGTTGAACGCTTGACCCCGCGAGGGGAGGGGGCAGGGGGTGGGGAGATTCACAACGCGTGAAATTGTGCAGGTTGCGATGCGTGGATTGCCATCGGCACGAAACACGAATGGCTGGGATTCTCCCCACCCCCTGCCCCCTCCCCTCGCGGGGAGGGGGAGCGTCGTCTAATCTGCGCGCATGACTTCGCGCGATTTCGCAACGATTCCCGAACCGCCGGACGGCGTCTTCACCGCGCCGCTGCAAAAGCCCGCGCACGTCGGCGCCGATTGGCTCGAGCCAAAGCAGCGCGTCTACACCGCCGACGAGCATAAAGTCTGGGACGAGCTCTACGCGCGCCAGATGCAGATCCTGCCGCGCCGCGCGTGCGATCAGTTCCTGGCGGGGCTGCAGCGCCTCGATCTCGGGCGTGGCGGCGTGCCCGATTTTGGCGCGATGAGCGATGAGCTGGAATCGATCACCGGTTGGCGCGTCGTGCCCGTGCCGATGCTGATCCCGGATCACGTGTTCTTCTATCACCTCGCGAACCGGCGCTTTCCCGCCGGCAATTTCATCCGCCCGCGCGATCAGATCGATTACATCCAGGAGCCGGATGTTTTTCACGACGTGTTCGGCCACGTGCCGATGCTGACGGACCCGACCTTCGCCAATTACATGCAAGAATACGGCAAGGCCGGCTGGAAGGCGCTTCAGTTCAACCGCTTGAAAGCGCTCGGCGCGCTCTACTGGTACACGGTGGAGTTTGGGCTGATCGCGACGGAAGCAGGGCTGCGCATCTACGGCGCGGGCATCGTGTCATCGGGCGTCGAGAGCATTTTCGCGCTCGAAAGCAAATCGCCAAACCGCATCCACCTCAACGTCGATCGCGTGATGCGCACGGACTACGTGATCTCCGATCTGCAGCAGAGCTATTTCGTGATCGATAGCTTCGATCAGCTGATCCACGAAACCGTCGATCGCCCGTTCGACATGATCTACGACACCCTGCAGCCTGGCTTTCAGTACGCGACAAGCGCCGTGCTGGAGACGGACCGGGTCTACCAGCGCGGCACGCAGGAATACGCGTTGCGCGGCGGCCGCGGCAGCGGCGCAAAAGCGATCTAATCCTCCCCCGTTCACCGGGGAAGTGTCCCGAACGCAGTTCGGGGCGGAGGGGGCGGGCGCTACGTTTCGCCCCCTCAGTCACGCTGCGCGTGACAGCTCCCCCGTCCACGGGGGAGCATTAGGTGAGCAATGTCTCGCAGCCAGTGTCATTCAACATCTCGCGCACGTCGCGCTTGTCGGTGTCGCTGAGTTTGGCGAACTCGTCGCGGATCCAACCGAGACATTTGGCTTGGTACGCGAAGGTCGGCTGCGTCCAGGGCCGCCCGTCAATCTCGGCATGCATCTCCGTTTGTCCCGCCATCGCGGCGCGCGCGTTTGCAAGCAAAAACGGCGCGTAGACACGGCCGATCTCGGTGAGCAGCGGCCGAAGCGCATCGGCGGCGGCGGCGCGCGTGAGCCATGCGCCGCTGTCATGACCGGAGAGATCGTCCATACGATCGACCCAGGCGCGCACGCGCGGCGCCATCTTGCGCTGCACGTCCGCCGGCGTCGGCTCGACCCACACGAGCTGCGTGAGTTGCCCAAACAGCGCGAAATCCGCTGTCGATGGGCGCGAACCGAGCAAATAGCCTTGGCGCTGGATGAGCGGATCGAGCATCGCGAGCAGGCGCGCATAACTCGCCTCGATCGTCGCGGCGGTTGTCGCGTTGGAGCCGACGACATAGAGCCGGTCGATCTGGCGCTTGCCGATCATATCCGCGCGCGCACGCGCTTGTTCAGGTGGCGCGTCGGGCAGGGACCAAAAGATCAGCAGTGGCGCTGCGTGCGCGGCGTCCGCGGCGTGCGCCCAGCGATAGTGAAACATCGCCTTCGTCAGCCATTCATCGGCGTAGTCTTCAATGAGATAGTTGATGAACGCGAGCGCGGGATCATCCGGGATCGCGCTGCGGCCCGCGTAGTCGCGCTCAAGGCGGCGCGCGATCGGTGTTGAATCGACGACCGCTTCGCGTCCGCCGTCGGCGGTGCGGAAATAGAACGTTGGCAGCAGCCTCACCTTCGGCTCGGGATAGCCGGGCTTGGGGGAGAGCATGCCGCCCCACAGCATCGCATGCGGAATGCGCCGGTACCGCAGCATCGACAGCATCTTGCGTGTGTAGGGCGAGCCCGGCGCGCCCATCAATTCGAGCGGTTCTTGTTGCGTCATCGCCGCCTCCCTTTTGTTATTGGCATGTTGAGTGCCAATTCAGGAAGGCGTCAAGCGGTTAGCGGACGCGTTCGCGTCGCGCGCGCGCTTCGATGCGTTGCAGCAGCGTCTTGAGGCTGTCGATCTCGCGCGGTGAAAAGCCATCGAGCAGGCGCGCTTCGTAGTCGCGCGCGAGCGGGGCGATGTCGTCGAACAGGCGCTTGCCGGCTTTGGTGAGCGCGACGATCTGCGAGCGGCCATCGGCTTCGTTGATGCTCCGGCGCACCAGATCGCGCGCAACCAGCGAGGCGACGGTGCGGCTTACGGTGACCTTGTCCATCGCCGTTTTCGCGACGATCTCTGCCTGCGTGTGGGCGTTGAACTCCGCGAGCACCGCGATCACACGCCACTCCGGAATCTTGAGCCCAAAGCGATCTTCGTAGCTCTCAGCGATCAGCCGGCTCACCTCGTTGGAGGCGACCGAGAGCCGATACGGCAGATAATCGGAGAGCTTCAGGTCGCGCTTCATTGCGGCGCTGCCACCGTTTGCGCGATGCGCCCGAAGATGGTGCGCCCGCGCGCGTCGCGCATTTCGATCTCGACCGTGTCGCCGTGCTTCAGGAACGCTGTCTTCGCCGCACCGGTCTGAATCGATTCGACAGTGCGCAGTTCGGCAATGCAGGAATAGCCGCGCCCGCCATCGCCGATCGCCTTGCCGGGGCCGCCATCGTTGTCGCGGTTCGAGACCGTGCCGGAGCCGACGATTGTGCCGGCGCAAAGAGGGCGCGTCTTCGCCGCATGCGCGATGAGTCGGCCAAAATCGAATGTCATGTCTTCGCCGGCGTTGGGCGCGCCGAACGCGGCGCCGTTGAGTGTGGAGTGGAGCGGCAAATGCAGCTTGCCGCCGTCCCACACTTTGCCGAGCGCATCGGGCGAAACGGCGAC
>CAZXNY010000183.1:0-5893 GCA_964642205.1 uncultured Caulobacteraceae bacterium | reverse complement strand
GAGAGGAAGCGAGATATCGTCGTTCTGTTTTTCGAACGTGACGACGACGGGCATATCGAGTTGCAGCGCCTCAGGCGTTTGCGGACAGCCTACAATGTTGGTCATCATCCGCGGGCCTTCTTCGAGCTCAACGACGGCGATCGAGTACGGCGGCGTGAAGCCCGGCATCGGGCGGTGATGGATCACGTAGCTATAGAGGATGCCCTTCCCGCTCGCTTCGAACGCGGCGACATCGCGCGAGCCGCACTTCTTGCAGAACGGACGCGGCGGGAAATACGTGTTCGAACACGCTTTGCACTGTTGCAGCAACAGTTTGCCGCTCTTGGCGCCTTCCCAGAAATGCGCCGTTTCCGGCGTCGGCTGCGGCAGGATCACACGCGCTGTGCTCATCGGGTCTCGCTCATCATCGGGCCTCACATGGCCGCTCTCGCGCTGGCTTACGCCGCGCCCGTGATGGCGCAACGCAAAACCGCTGGCGGCTTGAGGCGAACCCTAGTGGCCCCCTTCCGCGCCCGTCAACTTGCCGTAGCGACCGCGCCGAGCATGGACGCGCGCGCTGCACCCCGCTAAAGGGAGCGCCGTTCGGAGCGTGGCGCAGCCCGGTTAGCGCACCAGTCTGGGGGACTGGGGGTCGTGGGTTCGAATCCCGCCGCTCCGACCACCCGCTCTCAGCGCCGCGCGCGCTTGCTCTTCTCTTCCACCAGATCGCGCAGCATTTGCGAGGCGCGGAACGTCACGACGCGGCGCGGCGTGATCGGCACCTCTTGCCCCGTTTTCGGGTTGCGGCCGACGCGTTGGCGCTTTTGGCGCACCGCGAAATTTCCAAAGCGCGAGAGCTTCACGGTCTCGCCCGCGACGAGCGCCGCTTCGATGTGCTCGAGCATGGCGCCGAGAAGCCGGTTGGCGTCGTTGCGCTGCACGCCCGCGCGGCGCGCCAGCGCCTCCACGAGGTCGGCGCGAGTCACCGTCTTCTGCGGCATGCCCAGCCCCTTTGCGCTTCGCCTGACCAATCGGCGAAAAGCGGAGCGTTATCTTTGGCTTAGGGCGCCGCCTGCGTCAAATGGACCTTCGCGCCAGCGCTCAGAGGCGCACCAGCGCCGCGCCCCAGGTGAGCCCACCGCCCATCGCTTCCAGCAAAACGAGCTGGCCGGGCTTGATCCGCCCATCCTGCACCGCCGTGTCGAGCGCGAGCGGAACCGACGCGGCGGAGGTGTTCCCGTGCCACGCGACGGTCGAGATCACTTTCTCCGCGGGAATGTTCAGGCGTTTGGCCACGCCGTTGAGAATGCGTTGGTTCGCCTGATGCGGCACGAACCAGTCGACTTCGGCGACAGGAACGCCCGCGCGTTTGCACGCCTCGACCATCGCACCAGAAATATGCTCGACCGCGCGCTTGAAGACTTCGCGGCCTTCCATGCGCAGATGGCCAACCGTCTTGGTCTGCGACGGGCCGCCATCGACATAGAGCAAATCGTGATCGCGCCCATCGGAACGCAGGAACGTTGAAAGCACGCCGCGATCGCCCGCCTCGCCGCGCGCCCGCGCTTCGAGCACGATCGCGCCAGCGCCGTCGCCGAACAGAACGCAGGTACCGCGGTCAGTCCAATCCAGAATGCGCGAGAACGTCTCCGCGCCAATCACCAGCGCGCGCTCCGCTTGCCCTAAGCGCAGAAAATTGTCGGCTGTCGTCAGCGCGTAGATGAAGCCCGAGCACACGGCCTGCATGTCGAATGCGGCGCCGCGCGTGACGCCCAGCGCCGCTTGCACGCGCGCGGCCGTCGCAGGGAACGTCAAATCCGGCGTCGCGGTCGCGACGATGATGAGATCGATATCGTCCGCCGAGAGACCCGCGCGCGTCAGTGCGCGCTTGCTTGCCTCGATCGCGAGATCGGAGGTCTTCTCATTGTCCGCCGCGATGCGCCGCTCACGTATGCCCGTGCGCTCGACGATCCAATCGTCGCTCGTATCGACCATCTTCGAGAGTTCGGCATTGGTCAGCACGCGCGCAGGCAAATAAGAGCCAACGCCGGTGAGTACGGAACGCCGCTCAGTCACGATGCATCCCTCGCCACGGCGGGCGCCGGCGCTGCTTGCGCGGCCGCGAGCCGAGCGATGTTGCGCGCGATTTCATCGCGATAATGGCTCTCCGCCATGCGCGCCGCGACATCGATGGCAGAGGCAAAGCCGGGCCCATCGGCGCTTCCGTGGCTTTTCACAACCAAACCGTTCAACCCCAAAAAGACAGCGCCGTTGAAAGCGCCTGGGTCCATCCTTGCGCGTAATTTCTTCAGCGCGGGATAGGCAATAGCAGCGCCGATCGTCGCGAGAATGCCCCCGGTCAGCGCTTCGCGCAGCAATTGGCTGACGAGCCGCGCCGTGCCTTCGCCGGTCTTCAGCGCGATGTTGCCCGTGAAGCCATCCGTCACGATGACATCGACGGTTCCCTTCGCGATGTCGTCGCCCTCGACGAAACCCTTAAAGTTGATCTCGACGCCGGATTCCCGAACGAGGCGCGCCGCCGCGCGAATCTCTTCATGGCCCTTCTGATCTTCGGCGCCGACATTCAGAAACGCTACGCTCGGCTGGTCGATCCCACTCACCGCGCGCTGGAACGCTTCGCCCATGATGGCGAATTCGACGAGCTGTTCGGCGTCCGCCGTCACGTTCGCGCCAACGTCGAGCAGCACGACATAGCCGCCGCTCGCTGCTGGCCAGCGCGCCGAGAGCGCCGGACGGTGCACGCCCTCCATCATGCGCAGCCGCACCATCGCGATCGCCATGTAGGCGCCTGTGTTGCCCGCGGAGACGACGGCGGCGGCTTCGCCGCTTTTCACCGTGTCGATGGCGTTGCCGATCGAGGTGTCCTTCAGACGCGCGGCCTGCATCGGCTTTACGTCCATGCCAATCGCCGTGCTCGCAGGGCGAATTTCGCAAACGCCGCGCGCATTGGGGTGTGCGTTCAGTGCTTCGTTGAGGAGCTTTTCGTCACCGTGGACGAGGAACCGCAGTTCCGGCCGGCGGCGCGCGGCAATCTCAATGGCCTGGAGCACCGTCTCTGGCGCACTTCGAGCGGCATTGTCGCCGCCCATCCCATCGATGGACAAAACCAGCCGTTCGGCCATGTAACGCACCGCCCCGCGCGCGGCCGCAGAGCGCGGGCCCGCGACGGCGCGCGGACCATAGTCCCGCGTTTTGCCGCCGCCAAGGCGGCGGCGTCAGCCGGGTGCAGGCGGCCATCCAGCCTCGGTGGATAACGCGTCCGCCCCGAGCTCCGCCTGAGCCTGCGCCGTTTGGCGCGCATAGGCCGCCAACGCCGGCGCAAACGCGGGCGCGCCAGTGTTTCGGGCCAGTGCCTCCGTCAGGGCAGATTGATCGTCCGCTTCCAGGGCCGCCGCATAGACGCCGAGGCGGCCGTAGAACTGGCTGGCGATCGTCCGCATCCGGCGCGGCACGCTGAGATCGCCCACGCCGGACTCCCGGAGCCCGGCGTCGATGTTGCGGAAGAGCTGGTCCGTGAAGGCGGCCGCGCGGCGCTTCAGGTCCGGCTCCTTTTGGAGCCGCACGAGCGCGAGGCTCGCGTGCAACGTCAACGATTCCAGGCGGCCCTCGAGCGTGTCGGCGAGGCGCTCATCCCCGAAGAGGCCCGGCTGGCGGCTGGCGTCGCTCACGGCCAGCAGAAGCGCTGCGCCGTCCCGCGCCGCCCGCCCGCCGTCCAGCAGATTGTCCAACAGCGCCATTTCGCCTCCCTGCCTTGAGCACTTGCCCGGCGCCCCGGGCGGCTTTACCCACGGAGCGCCGATTTTGGGAAGCCGAGGGCGTCTATGAGCCGCACAATTCTGAGCACGTCCGCTGCGGTCCTGCTGCTTGCAGTCGCTGGCGCGTCTTGCTCGCCCACCCGGGAATATCGCGGCTTCGTCGCTGACAGCGAAGAAGCAACACAGGTCCAGGTTGGCGTCGATACGAAGACCACCGTGATGTCGCGGTTGGGCTCGCCCTCCACGCAATCGCCGATGGATCCGTCGGCTTGGTACTATGTCGCCAGCGTGCAGGAGCGTTTTGCATTCTACCGTCCAGAGACGGTGGACCGGGATGTTCTGGTGGTGCGGTTCGACGGCAATGACGTCGTCAGCGCCGTCGATCGATACGGCATCGAGCGCGGCCGGGTGATTTCTTACAATCAGAACGAAACGCCGACGCGCGGCCGCGAACTCGGCATCCTCGAGCAGATCTTCGGCAACATTGGCCAGACATCGCCTGTCCGCACGCAGGATCAGCGCGAAAACCCGCGCGACCGCGGCGACTGATCGGAACGCAAAGCGCAGATACAAAAACGCCCCGGCCAAGGCCGGGGCGTTTCCGTTTCTGGGGTGTCGCCCCTTAGCCGCCGTGCGCGAGGAGCGCGAGCAGCAGCAGCGCCACGATGTTGGTGATCTTGATCATCGGGTTCACGGCCGGGCCGGCCGTGTCCTTGTAGGGATCGCCAACCGTGTCGCCCGTGACGGCCGCCTTGTGCGCGTCCGAACCCTTCTTGTGCACATCGCCGTTGCTGTCGGTGAAGCCTTCTTCGATCAGCTTCTTGGCGTTGTCCCACGCGCCGCCGCCCGAGGTCATCGAGATGGCGACGAAGAGACCCGTCACGATCACGCCGACGAGCAGCGCACCGAGGCAGGCGAGCGCTTGGCTCTTGTCAGCCGTGATCGCCCACACGCCGTAGAACACGACGACTGGCGCCAGCACCGGCAGGAGCGACGGAACGATCATTTCCTTGATCGCCGAGCGCGTCAGAATATCGACGGCGCGCGCATAGTCCGGCTTTTGCGTGCGTTCCATGATGCCCGGCATTTCCTTGAACTGCCGTCGCACTTCCTGAACGACGCTCTGCGCCGCGCGGCCCACCGCCGTCATGCTCATGCCGCCGAAGAGATACGGAAGCAGACCGCCGATGAAGAGGCCGACGATCACGAACGGATTGTTGAGCGCAAAGTCGGGAACGACGCCGTCGAAGAACGGATACTCAGCCGGATGGCCGGCGTAGTAGCGAAGGTCTTCGACGTACGCCGCGAACAGCACCAGCGCGCCGAGACCGGCCGAACCGATCGCATAGCCCTTGGTGACCGCCTTCGTGGTGTTGCCAACCGCGTCGAGCGCATCGGTCGTGACGCGCACTTCCGGGGGCAGTTCCGCCATTTCGGCGATGCCGCCGGCGTTGTCCGTGACGGGGCCGAACGCATCGAGCGCGACGATGATGCCCGCAACCGAAAGCATCGTCGTTACCGCGATCGCGATGCCGAAGAGGCCCGCGAGCATGTAGCAGCTCA
The DNA here is from genome assembly GCA_964642205.1 of uncultured Caulobacteraceae bacterium. Taxonomy (GTDB): domain Bacteria; phylum Pseudomonadota; class Alphaproteobacteria; order Caulobacterales; family Aquidulcibacteraceae; genus JBEVOS01. Next base: position 575 of record CAZXNY010000183.1, on the reverse strand, counting down.
CGATGCCCGCAACGATCACGAGCGCCGGGAGCGCCGTCGATTCGATCGAGACCGCGAGGCCTTGAATGACGTTCGTGCCGTGGCCGGAGACCGACGATTGCGCGACGCTCTTCACGGGGCGGAAGCCCGTGCCGGTGTAGTACTCGGTGATCCAGACGATCGCGCCCGTAACGGCAAGACCGATGATGCCGCAGATGATGAGATCGACGCCCGTGATTTGCGAGAGCGCCGACATCGGGCCCGCGCTCGGCGCGACCGGGCCAAGGCCCGTCACGATGTAAACCGCGGCGGCAAGGCCGGCGGCCGAGAGCACGCCAGCGACGACGAGGCCCTTGTAGAGCGCGCCCATCACGTTGGTCGAACCAGCGCCGAGCTTCACGAAGAACGTGCCGATGATCGAAGCCGGAATGGCGATGCCGCCAATCGCGAGCGGGAGCATCATCAGCGCCGCGACTTCTGCCGCGTCACGGAAAAGGATCGAGGCGAGCACCATCGTGGCGACCGTCGACACCGCGTAGGTTTCGAAGAGGTCCGCCGCCATGCCCGCGCAGTCACCGACGTTGTCGCCAACGTTG
>CAZXNY010000182.1:0-5896 GCA_964642205.1 uncultured Caulobacteraceae bacterium | reverse complement strand
GTGGACGCGTATCTCGCGCGCCGCGCGCTCGATTATCTCGTCGGCTTTACGCTCTCGCCGGTGCTGTGGCGCAAACTGCCTGGCTCGCGCTCGGCGGGACGCGTTCAATCCGTCGCGCTCCGTCTCATCGTCGATCGCGAGATGGAGATCGAGCGGTTCAAGCCGCAGGAATATTGGACCGTCGAAGCGAACATGACGACGCCGCGCGGCGAGAACGTGCTCGCGCGCCTCACGGCGTTCAACGGCCAAAAACTCAAGCGCCTCGATGTTACCGACAAGGCGATGGCCGACGCCGCACTCGCCGCAGTGCGCGCCGGCAAGTTCTCCGTAAGCGCAGTCGAAGCGAAACCGACCAAGCGCAATCCGCCGCCCCCGTTCACGACATCGACGCTGCAACAGGAAGCGGCGCGCAAGCTCGGCTTCTCGGCCTCGCGCACGATGCAAGTCGCGCAACGGCTCTATGAGGGCGTCGATATCGGTGGCGAGACCGTGGGCCTGATCACCTATATGCGGACCGACGGCGTCCAGATGGACGAAGGCGCGTACCAAGAGTTGCGCAGCGTTATCGGCAAAGATTTCGGCGACAATTACGCGGCCGAAGGCGGCCCGCGCCGCTATACTTCCAAGGCCAAGAACGCGCAGGAAGCGCACGAAGCTGTGCGCCCAACCGATCCTTCCCGCCGTCCCGGCCAAGTCCGTCTCGATGGCGATCAAGCCAAGCTCTACGATCTCATCTGGAAGCGCGCGATGGCCTCGCAAATGGCTTCCGCGAGCATCGAGCGCACCAGCGTCGATTTCCTGGACGCCGCCGGCAAGGCCGAACTGCGCGCCACCGGCCAAGTGATTTTGTTCGAAGGCTTCCTGAAGCTCTATCAGGAAGGCAAGGACGACGAGGAAGACGAAGAGAACCGCCGCCTGCCGCAGATGCGCCAGGGCGAAGCGATGCAGGTGAAGGATTCCAAAGCGGATCAGCACTTCACCGAGCCGCCGCCGCGCTTTTCGGAAGCGAGCCTCGTCAAGAAGCTCGAAGAACTCGGCATCGGCCGCCCTTCCACCTACGCGGCGATCCTCGATAAGCTCTCCGAACGCAATTACGTGAAGCTTGAGCGCAACCGGTTCACGCCGGACGATCGCGGCCGGATCGTCACTGCGTTCCTCGAGAACTTCTTCCGCAAATACGTCGAATACGACTTCACCGCTGCTCTCGAAGAGAAGCTCGATCTCGTTTCGGCGGGCGATCTGCCGTGGAAACAGCTGATGCAGGAATTCTGGAAGGACTTCCGCGGCGCCGTCGACGACATCGGCGATCTGCGCATCGGCCAGGTGATCGACACGCTGAACGAAGTGCTGGGTCCGCACATTTTCCCGGCGCGGGAAGACGGCGGCGATCCGCGCACGTGCCAAGTGTGCGGCACGGGCAATCTTTCGATCCGTTTGGGCAAGTACGGCGCATTCGTCGGTTGCTCGAACTATCCGGAATGCAAATTCACGCGCCCGCTGGCGCCAGCGGAAGCCGATGACAATCCTATCCCGGCGAGCGGCAAAGTGCTCGGCGTCGATCCCGCGACGGCGGAGATGGTCACGCTGCGCAGCGGCCGTTTCGGGCCGTATGTGCAGCTTGGCGAAGGCGAAAAGCCGCGTCGCTCTGGCCTTCCGAAGGGCTGGAACGCCGAGAGCATCGATCTTGAGCGCGCGCTGAAGCTGCTGTCGCTGCCGCGCGAAGTCGGCACGCACCCGACGGAGAACGAAACCGTCATCGCAAATCTCGGGCGGTATGGCCCGTACATTCAGATGGGCAAGACCTATGTGAATCTTCCGAGCGTCGAAGACGCGCTGGAGATTCAGATGAACCGCGCCGTCGCGCTGTTCGAGGAACGCAAGAACAACCCGAAGGCGCGCTTCCAGCGCGGCGCTGCAACGCCCCCGCTAAAGGAGTTCGGCGAGAGCCCCGTCACCGGCAAAGTCGTGCGCGTCATGAGCGGCCGGTACGGCAATTACGTCGCCGACGGCGAAACCAATGCGACGTTACCGAAGGACGCCAAGCCCGAAACGCTGACGTTCGACGAGGCCCTTGCCTTGCTGGCGACGCGCGCTGCGGCTGGCCCGAGCAAGAAAAAGAAGGGCCGCGCTGCGCCAAAGAAGGCGGCGGAAAAGAAGGAGCCTGCAGCGAAAAAGGCGGCGCCAGCGAAGAAGGCTGCGCCGAAAAAAGCTGCCGCAAAGAAAGCAGTCGCGAAAAAGCCCAAGTCCGATAAAGACTAGGGCTGACGCACTTTGGCGCGCTGGCGGCGCCCGATCACGAGACCTTCCATGATCCGACTGACCTATGTCAGCATCGCCAAAGAAGACATCAGCCCGACCGACATCTATGCGATCGAAACGACCGCCATCCGCGAGAATGCAAAGCGTGGCGTGACCGGCATGTTGTTGTTCAACGGGCGCAACTTCATGCAGGTGCTGGAAGGCAAACCCGGCGATGTCCTTGAGACGTATGCGCGTCTCCATGACGACGCACGCCATAGCGGCCTCATTCAGATCATGTACGCGCCCATCGAGACACGCGCATTTCCCGATTGGTCCATGCGCGTGAGCCTCGTGCGCAGCGCCATGGGCGACATGAACCTCCTCACCCAGCGCCACGCCACGCTTGAGACGGCATTGCCCGCCACCGTGCCCGAGAGCGTCCGCACCATGCTACTGAGCTTCAACGCGCTGGCGTGAAGCGGCGGAACAGGCGACACTGGCGCCGATGCCGAAGAAATCGCGCCCGGAACGAGCCAACGCCGCGCCCGAACCGCTGACGAAGGAGCGCGTGCTCGCCGCGCTTGAGCGCGCGGGCGGCGCCTCGGCCAAGCGCGATCTGGCGCGCGTTCTCAACGTGCCGCCGGACGAGAAGAAGAACCTCCGCCGCATTCTCCGCGAACTCGAAGACGAAGGCGCGCTCGGGCGCACCGGCAGGCGCAATTACGCAAGCGCCGCCGCCCTACCCGCCACTGGTGTTCTGGACGTCGTCGATCGCGATGCGGACGGTGAGTTGATTGCACGGCTGCGCAGTGAAGACGGCCTCTTCGGTCCGGCGATCCGCGTTGCGCCTGGCGATGGCCGTGCGCGCGCTGGCGAAGCGGCTATCGGCGTCGGTGATCGCATTCTCGCACGTATCGGCAAGGACGAAGACGGCGCGCCGATCGCACGGGTTATGAAACGGCTCGGGCAAAGCGCCCATCGCATTCTCGGTGTCTTTCACGGCACGCAAAATGGCGCCGGGCGCATAGAGCCGGCGGACCGCAAAGTGCGCCACGATCTCATCGTGTTTCCTGAGTTTCGGGGCGATGCAAAAGATGGCGACCTCGTGCTCGCCGAATTGCAGACCGGGCGCAATCCGCATGGACCGAAGCGTGGCGTGGTGCGCGAAATTGTCGGCCGTGAGGATGATCCACGCGCGGCCTCGATCCTCGCGATTCACACGCACGGCGTGCCGATGGGGTTCACGGAGGATGAGGAGCGCCAAGCGCGCGCCGCCAAACCGGCGCCGTTAGCTGGGCGCACCGACCTGCGCCACTTGCCGCTTCTCACAATCGACCCAGAGGATGCGCGCGATCACGACGATGCGGTGTTCGCCGCGCCGGACGACGACCCGAAGAACGCCGGCGGCTTTCGCGTGTGGGTCGCGATTGCGGACGTCGCGCATTATGTGACGCCCGGCTCGCCACTCGATCGCGGCGCACTCAAGCGTGGAAACTCGACGTATTTTCCGGATCGCGTCGCGCCGATGCTGCCGGAGACGCTCTCGGCCGATCTTTGCTCACTGCGGGAAGCCGAAGACCGCGCGTGCCTCGCCGTCGAGATGGTGTTCGACGCGAATGGGCGCAAACGGAGCCACAAATTCGCGCGCGGCTTGATGAAATCGGCCGCCAAGCTCTCTTATGAGCAGGCCCAAGCTGCGATCGACGGAAAGGCGGACGCGAAAACTGCGCCGTTGCTCGATGGCGTGCTGAAGCCGCTTTGGGCCGCTTACGCCTGCGTGAAGCGTGGGCGCGACGCCCGCAGCCCGCTCGAAATCGATGCGCCCGAGCACAAGATCGTTTTCAAGGACGGCCGCGTCGCGGGCGTGAAGCGGCGCGAGCGGTTCGATGCGCACAAGCTCATCGAAGAGTTCATGATCCAGGCCAATGTGTGTGCGGCGGAAACGCTGGAGGAAAAGCGCACGCCCCTGCTCTACCGCGTGCACGAACCGCCGAGCGACACGAAGATCGCCGCGCTGATCGACTTTCTGCCGACCGTCGGCATGACCTGGTCAAAGGGCCAGGTCGTCACGCCCGGGCGTTTCAACCGCATCCTTGAGCTGGCGAACGAGACGCCGCATGCGGAGATCGTCAACGAGGTGATCCTGCGCACGCAGAGCCAGGCGATCTACAGCGCGGACAATGTCGGCCACTTTGGCCTCAACCTCGCGCGCTACGCGCACTTCACCTCCCCGATCCGGCGCTATGCCGATTTGGTCGTCCACCGCGCGCTCGTGCGGGCGCTCAAGTTCGGCAATGACGGCCTTACCGAGGCGGAGATCGCCGAACTCGATGAAACGGCCGAACACATTACGATGTGCGAGCGCCGCTCCATGGCGGCCGAACGCGACGCCACGGCGCGCTACATCGCGAGCTTTCTCGCCGATCGCGTCGGCTCAAAGTTCGAGGGACGAGTCAGCGGCGTGACCCGGTTCGGGCTCTTCATCAGGCTTGAGGAGACGCAGGCCGATGGCCTTGCGCCGATCTCTTCGCTTGGGCCGGAGCGTTGGTTGCATGACGAGGCCGCGCACGCGCTCGTCAGCGAAGCGAGCGGCAAGCGCTATCAGCTTGGCATGAGCGTGACGGTGAAACTGGAAGAAGCGACGCCCATCTCCGGCGGCTTGCTCTTTTCAGTCGAGACCGAGCCGCTCGCCGCGGTTCAAGGGTGGCGTCGCACCGCGCCGCACCACCGCGCGCGTGGCCGGAATGGCCCGCCGCAACGTAATGGCGGCAAGTCCGGCCCGGGCAAAGGCAAGTTCAAGCGGCGCTGACGCGCTTGCGCCTGCCGCGCGGGCTTGGGACAATTGCCCGAACAGAACGACGGAGATCAGGGATGGAGCATCGGCGGCTCGGCGCGAGCGGCCTCAAGGTCAGTGAGGTTGGCCTTGGCTGCAACAATTTCGGGATGCGGATCGATCAGGACGCGACGACGCTCGTCGTCCACGCGGCGATCGACGCAGGCATCACATTTTTCGATACAGCCGACATCTATGGCGGCACGCAGTCGGAAGTGATGCTCGGCAAGGCGCTGAAGGGTAAACGCAACGACGTGATCGTCGCGACCAAGTTCGGCATGCAAGTCGGCAATCGCGCGGACATGAAGGGCGGCTCGCGCCGCTACATCATGAATGCGGTGGAGGCGAGCCTGAAGCGGCTCGAGATCGATCACATCGATCTTTATCAAATCCACCGGTTCGACAATGAGACGCCGCTCGAAGAAACGGTGCGCGCGCTCGACGATCTCGTGCGGTCCGGCAAGGTGCGCTACCTCGGCAATTCCAACTTTACCGGTTGGCAGATCGCGGACGCGGATTGGATCGCCAAGAGCGAGAACCTCAACCGGTTTGTCTCGGCGCAAAATTTGTATTCGCTGCTGGAGCGCGGCGTTGAGGGCGAAGTGCTGCCTGCGTGCGATCGCTTCGGGCTTGGCTTCTTGCCGTTCTTCCCGCTCGCATCCGGGCTGCTGACAGGCAAATACAAGCGCAACGAGCCGCCGCCGAACGATTCACGCCTCGCCGCTTGGGGCCAGCGCGGCGCGCAAGCGCTGAACGACAAGAACATGGATCGCGTCGAAAAGCTCAACGCGTTCGCGGAAGAACGTGGGCACTCGCTGCTTG
>CAZXNY010000181.1:0-5912 GCA_964642205.1 uncultured Caulobacteraceae bacterium | reverse complement strand
TCGCGCCCAGCGCCCCCATCAGCAGCACCAGCACCGTCGACATGAACGTCGGGTGCATCTGCACGAGGCCCGCGCCAACACCGAGCGGGCTGGTGTTGATCAGCGCCACGACTTCGCTGTGCACTAGGTCATACTGCTCATAGTTCGGCACGATCGTCTGCTTGAGCGCAAAGATGCGCCGGTCCGCTTCCGCGACCTGGCCGCCCACGAGCCGCTGCTGCGACACCAGCACCGCGCGCTGCTCATCGCCGTCGGTCAGTTGCGCTTCGAGTTCTCCGAGCTGCTGCACCTGGCCGCGCAGCGCGGCGATCTGAGTCTGATCTTCCGGCCCGAGATTTGGGCGCGCCGCGAGTTGCGCGATGCGGCCTTCAAGCGCCGGCGCATCCATCAGCGCGGCCGATTCCGCGACCGGCGTGCCGGTGCGCGCCTCGATCGTCGCGAGGTCGCCCGCGATTTCCGCGCGCGCGGTATTGGCCGCGTTCTGCGTCGTGCTGTCGGCTTCCGCGAGCGCGGCAAGCTGGCGTTCGACTTGAATTTGCTCACCGCGCGGGCCGGCCGTGTCGGACTCGATCTGCCGGATCTGCGTCTCGACATCCATCAGCTCCTGCACGGAGATGACGCCATTCGTCGTCGGCGCGATCTGCGCCAAGTTGAACTGGAAATTGCGCGCGCTGAACAGGAGCGCGTTCGTCCCCAGCGAAGCCACCATGATCACGGTGAGCGCGATGCCCACCATCCACTTGTGAAACGAAATCATCCGCCGTCCCCTGGCTCTGCCCGGCCCCAAGTTCGCAACGGCGCCGTCCCACCCCTGAGAGGCGCCCCGCCCGGCCTTCATAGCGCACTGAGACGGGGCGGGCGCGGATTTATTAACGGCCGCTCACACCTGTGCCCCCTTCTTGTTGTGACCGTGGACACGGCGGCCCGGGCGGGGCGCCTCTAGGTTCCATTCATCGCCCTGACGCGATGAGCCAAACGAGCCGGAGCCAAGACCATGACGACGATCAAAACCCGCCTGCTGACCCTCGCCATCGCCGCGCTGGCGTTCGCCCCGGTCGCCGCCGCCACGGTCAGCCAAGCGGCCCAGATCGTCGGCTAACCCACCAGTTTCAGACCCGCGCCGCCGTCCCTCACTCACTCTCTCGTGCGGCGCCAGGTTGAAGGGCGCGGTCCACTCCCGGGACCGCGCCCTTCGCATTTCTCAGCACGACGCTAGTCCCCTCGCCCGAGGGGCAGGGGGCGCGCCGTAAACCAACATCACGCTTAACTTCCGCCGCACCGCGCGAACAACACCGCGTTTCCGCTCCAAAACGGCGCACACGCGTGGGGGGAAGCGCACTCTCCTAACTGGCGCCCGCCTTGCAGCCAGCCTCCGCCGAAGGCCGCATTGCGCGGTCTGGGGAGTGCTTGGTTATGGATTTCGAGGATTTGGAACCTCGCGAGATCGAACTCGCCGCGGTCGATCCCCAGCAGACGCCCACGAAAGTCGGCGGCTTCAGCTGGACGGCCTTCGGCGGTGGTTTGGCCGCTCTGGTTTGGCTTGCAGGCGCGATCGGCGCGCCGGTGAGCCTCTATGGCGTTGAAGGTTTGGCGACGCTGAACCCCGCGCTGCAAGCTGGTCTGGTCGCGCTCGCGTTCGGCCCGGCCGTTCTGTTCTGGCTGTCGGCCTCGGCCGTCGGCGAAGCCGTGAAAGCGCGCCGCATGGCCGCTGAAATCTCGCGCCTCGCCCGCGACGCCGTCATCACCCCGACGTTCGAGGGTGAGACGCAGGCCCAACGCCTGACGCAAACCGTGAAAACGGAAATTGAATCGCTCAACGACGCGGTGAACTCCGCGCTCAATCGTTTGACCGAACTGGAATCGGCCGCGCAACGCAACGCCGTGATGTTCAGCCAAGCGCTTGCGGAAACGCGTGAAAGCGCCGCCGATCTCGTCGGCGACCTGGCGCGTGAACGTGAAGCGTTCCTGGCGCTCAGCGATGAGCTCAAGGGCCAAACGCATGACTTCGCCAACTCGGTCGGCCGCCAAGTCCGCCTAATGCGCGAAGCTTCCAAGCTCGTGAAAACCGAGATGAGCTCGGCTGAAGACGCGCTGGAAAATCACCTGCACGCGTTCCAAGCTTCGGCTCAAGTGATGGCGCAGCGCACCGCGGCGTTCCACGAAGCCGCCGAAGAAGCGCACGCTGCTTCGCACAACCTCGACGCCACGATGGGCGGCGTCCTGGATGGCCTCTCGGAAGCGACCAAGCTCACCGACGCCGCGCGCCGCGCCGCTGAAGACGCCACTGTCGCCGCCAACACCACGGCCAACGCCGTGCGTGAGACGACGCAGCACGCTGTGTTCGAAGCCAAGCGCGCCGCGCAGTTCATCCGCGCCGAAACCGTCGCGCTGCAAGATGCGGCCGTGACGACGCTCGCCAAACTGCGGGAAGCCGCAATTGAAGCGCGCGCCGCCTCGGAAGATGCACAGGCCGCTGCCGACCGTCACGCCGCCTCGATCGAGAAGCGTCTCGGCGCCCTCGCGATGACGGCGACGCACAAGAAGGCCGCCCCGGCGGCTGAGCGCGTGGTCGAACGCACGATCGAGCGCACGATGGAACGTCCGCTGGAACGCACGATCGAGCGCACCATGGAGCGTCCGATCGAGCGCGTCGCCAACGAAGCGTTCTCTGACGCGACGCTCTACGCCGCCGCCGAAGCCGCGCAATCGCGCCGCGCCGAGCGCGTGGTTGAGCGTCAAGTCGAGCGTAAGGCCGCTGGCAGCCGCTTCGCCGGCTTCAAGGGCTTCGCGTCGTGGTCGAACTTCGGCCCAGCTGACGACGAGCAATCGTTCGAAGCCGCCAACGCGGACGACAACATGGACGCCTTCGCGCTTGCCGATTTCGGCACGCCGGCGGCCGATCCGGATGCGGCGCTGAAGAGCGAAGCGATCGAACTGGTTTGCGCCGCCGGCGTCTCGCTGGACGCGACGCTCGATGCGCAAGCCCTGGAAGCCATCGCGCACCGCTCGCGCCTTGGCGCCACGGCCCGCCGCCGTGCGGTCGCGGAAGCTGCCCCGGTCGCGGTCAGCCGCATCGCCCGCTACGTGAAGCGCAACGATGACGCAAAGGTCGTCGCCAACGACTTCCGCGCCCGCCCGGATCTGACCAAGACCGAAGGCAAGGGTTCGGATCTCGTCCGCGCCTACCTCCTGATCGACGCGGCGCTCGCCTAGTCGCTCAGCACAAGCACAAGCACCCCTAAGCGGCGCGCGCAGGACCTCCTGCGCGCGTCGTCGTTTGTGTGAGGCGCCACACGAGCAAGAGCCCGAGCACGCAGATTGCGCTCATCGCCCAATAGCCGGCCGCATGCACGTGATCGTAGAGCCAGCCGGACGCCAACATCGCCCCGCCGATTAGGATGCCACCGTGCAGCGCCGCGTGCGCGGTTTGCAAGAACAGCGAATGTTCTTCCGGCGCATCGCGCTGAATGATCCGTAGCGCGCCCACATGCACCGGCGCAAAGGTGAGTGCGTGCAGCATTTGCAGCGGCCAGAGCCACGCGCCCGTCGGCGCGAATGCGAGCCCGCTCCACCGCACCACGCTCGCGACGCCGCCAATCAAGATCAGCGTTTCAGGTTTGATATGCCGCTCGATGCGCGGCAGCGTGAACAAAAGCCCGACCTCAAGCGCAACGCCGATCGCCCACAGATACCCAACCGTCGTCGCCGGCACGCCCTGCGCGCGCCAGATGATCGTGGAGAAGCCGTAGTAGAATGCGTGCCCCGCAAGGATGAGCCCGACGCCGAAGAACAGCAGCAGGAAGCGTGGCTGCCGCGCAATCGAGAGCCCGCCCTTCAAGCGATGACGAAACCCGCCGCCCATCTCCGGCGCTGGATCGTGTGACAGAAGGTTTGTCACCGCGAGCAAAACGATCGCGAGGCACCCGAGCGTCCACACCGGCACCGCGATCAGCCCGATCGCCGCGACCAGCGCGCCGCCGCCGATATTCCCGAGAATGTAGAACGAAGAGCCAATCCCGCGCGCGACGCCAAACGGCACGCGCCCATCCTGCCCCGCGCGCAACGCCGCGCCTTCGAGCAGCGGCCCAACGGCCTGGCCCAACGTCGTGCACGCAAAGCACAGGAAGAACAGCGACCAGAAGCCCTGCGCGACCAGCAGAAAAAGCGCATACGCCACGAACGTCGCGACGATTAGAATCCGCAGCGGCGTGCGCCGGTCCTTGAAACCATCGGCCCAAGCCGCGATCGCCGGTCCCGTAAAAATCCGCACCAGCTGCGCCGACGCGAGCACCGCGCCGATCTCGACACCCGAAAGCCCGCGTTCGACCTCTAGCCAGCGCGGTAGAAACGGCGTCGTGATGCCCCACGCGCAAAACCACGCGCTCATCGTGAGTGTGAGGCGCGCGCCAGGCGATTGAAGGGTGTCTCTACTCGGCGGTCTCACCGCCGCAGCACGCCAATCAGCAGCGCCGCCCAACCCGCCAGGAAGAACACGCCGCCGATCGGCGTCACCATCCCCAACATGCGCGGCGCGCCAAACGCCATCGCGTAGAGCGAACCGGAGAACAGCGCGATGCCCGCCAGCCACAGCGGCGAAGCCCACACGCCCTCGCGCTGCGCCAGCCACGCCACCAGCAGCACCGCGAGCGTGTGGAACATCTGGTACTTCACGCCGATGTCGATCAGCTCTTTGGCGCGCTGATCCTGAATGCCATGCGCACCGAACGCGCCGATGGCGACGGCGAGGAATCCAGAAATGGCGGCGAGCGCGAGATAGAGCTTCATCAGATCACCGGTTCGGCGGGATCGAATACGTGACCACCGCATGCGCCACAACGTCGTCCGAGCCCTCAGAGCGAATTTCGACATCCGCCACGGCGAGCGCCTTGCCGAGCTTGAGCATGCGCGCCTCCGCAATCAGATCGCGTGGCTCCGGCTTGCGCAGGAAGTTGATCGACAAGTTCGTCGTCACCGCGAGCGGGACCTTGCCGATGGCGGAGAGCACGAGCGCATACACGGCCTGATCGGCGAGCCCCATCATCGTCGGCCCAGAGATCGTTCCGCCTGGGCGCAATTGATCGTCAGCAAATCGCCGCCGCACCACCGCGCGCTTGCCGTCGGCGTAGTCGATCGGGCGCGAGGCCGGGTCCATGCCCGGGAAGGCCTGCGGGAAGAAGTCGTTGAGCTCATCCGCGTTCATGTGGCTTCCCCATCGGCAAGCGGCGGCGCGCGGTTGAACTCGTCACGCCCGGCAGGAATAGTGGAGGCGTATAAGGGAGAACGCCGGTGCTGACCAAGGGCGACGAATATCCGATCCACCAAACGCCGGACCCAATCGCCTTCTCCGGCACGGACCGGAATTTCTACGACCGCTACTTCTTCAACGGCATGCAGGAAGACGGATCGAACTTCTTCTCCGTCGCGTTCGGCGTCTATCCGCATCTCAACGTGTGCGACGCGCACTTCTCCGCCCTGCGCGATGGCGAGCAGATCAGCGTACACGCCTCGCGCATCCTCGAGATGGAGCGCATGAATCTCACCTGCGGGCCGATCACGATCGAAGTGATCGAACCGCTGCAAAAACTCCGGCTCAAGATCGACGGTGAAGGCGTCAAAGCCGACATCGTGATGGAAGGCCGCTCCTTCCCGCTGCAAGAGCCGCGCTTCACGCGCCGCAATGGCCCGCGCCTGATGATGGACGTGACGCGCTTCACGCAAGCCGTGCGCTGGACCGGCTGGGTCGAGATCGACGGCAAGCGTGTCGAATACAAAGCTGCGCCGGGCGTGCGCGACCGCTCCTGGGGTGTCCGCCCGATCGGCGCGGCCGATCCGCAACCCGTCCCGCCCGTGCAATCGCCGCAGTTTTATTGGATCTGGGCGCCGACGCATTTCAAAGACCGCGCACTCTACGC